>JAJZHC010000030.1 GCA_021804705.1 Pseudomonadota bacterium | reverse complement strand
ACTGGAAATGATGCTAATGGTGTAATACCCGGCTTAGGGTCTCCGGGCTGATGTTGAGGTGCAGGGCCAATTCCTTTCTGGGCAGGAGCATGGCCATCTCAGGATTCTTTTGTTGAAACCGTTCCATCCGCCCTGCGGCATCAAGCAGATGGAGGGCAATGGTGTCGGCCATGATCTCGCTCATCAATCGCATGACTTCGTATTCAAATTCCTTTTTCAGGACAGGATGGCCATTCATGAAGTCGGCCCACACCTCGATGGGGCACATGGCCACGCGAACTTTCGTTACTGCACAGATGCTGTAGGGCGCCCGACATTCAAGGCGCCAGGCGGCATAACTGGTTTCAATTTCCGTTTCGCGCGCAAAACGCAGGGTCATTTCCTTGCCTTCGGCAGTGGTTACCACCCGTTTTAGCACACCTTCGAGGATGAAATACTGGTTCATTTCAGTGGCGCCCTGGATGAGCAGGGCGTCGCCCTTTTTAACCTCAGCGATCACCAGATGCCGTTCCAGCTCGGTCAGCTCGTCGTCCTTGAGATGTTGCAGTACGATGTTGGCGTGAATCAAAGCACGCAGCAGCAGGCGTAATGGGTGTTGCGCCAAGGGTGTTTCAATAATGGTAGGGCAGGGCAGTCCCATGACAGGCGATTCCGGAAAATCATCACAGCATGATATATTATCACCATGGTTAACGGGCGAACGAAATCAACTGAAAGCGGCATGTCGAAAGAGGAATTCGAGCGGCTCGCCCAGTTTCGCTATCAGTTGCGCCGCTTTCTTCGGTTCAGTGAAGAACTGACTCGCAGGGAAGGCGTGACACCGCTGCAGTACCAGCTACTGCTGCAAATCAAGGGTTTTCCAGGCCGTGATTGGGCCACGATCGTTGAACTTGCAGAGCGGTTACAAGCTAAACATCACGGCATTGTGGCCTTGATTACCCGCTGCGAAAAATCCGCTCTGGTGGAGCGTAGCACCAGCAGCAGCGATCTGCGCCGGGTTGAGGTGAGATTGACGCAAAAGGGGGAGGCCTGCCTTGAAAAGCTGGCACGACTGCATCGTGCCGAACGCCTGTCATTGCAGGAAGTATTTGCCAGATCACTCAAATCATAAGAGGGACGCTTCATGATTGAAACGATTATTGGACTGCTTTTTCTGTGCGCCGTGATTTTTGTGGCGACTACTGGAGATCGCAGCGATGATGATTCAAAGGACGGCAAACAAGACCAGAAATAACCCGGGTAATCCCCATATGGCCGGGTTACCACAGCCGGCTAGCGACCGCCTTCCAGTATGGCGAGGTCGGTGATGACCTGGGCGGGGTTGCGCTCTGCGTCAACGCTTTCATACACTTTAGCAATGCGTCCTGAAGGGTTGATGATGAAGGTGTTGCGTTTGGCAATCCTGAACCCCAACAGGCGCATTTCTGAACCATATTGTTGCGAGACGGTGCCATCCTTGTCAGCCAGGAGCGGAAAAGGCAGATGGTGGTTCCTGGCGAAATCTGCGTGGCTGCTGGCATCATCGATGCTGACACCCAGCACTGCGGCGCCGAGCCGCTGAATTTTCTGGATATCGTCCCGGTAGGCGCAGGCCTCTGCGGTGCAGCCGGGCGTTTCATCCTTGGGGTAGAAATACAAAACCAGCCATTTTCCCCGATAATCCGCAAGGTGTTGCAACGTGCCATTCTGGTCTGCCACGCTGAATTCCGGAGCGATCTGCCCCACCTGCGGCATTTCAGCCGAGAGGGCAGCGCCAGTCCAGGTCAGGCAGATCAGTCCCAGGGTGGCTGCAAGCCAATACATGGTTTTCATTTCACGGCCTTTTGCGACTAGCGCCCGTATGTGGCAGTGAAGCTGGCCTTGTCCAGGGCATTGGCATGAATCATGTACCCGGTCAGTGCAGCCGTGGCATCAGCAGGCACTTCAAGCTTGCCGGTTTTAAGGGCGTATACGGTGAAAATGTACCGATGTGGTGCATCCCCCAGGGGTGGGCAGGTGCCGCCCCAGGCAGGCGCGCCGAAGTCAGACCTTCCCTGCACTGCACCGTGGGGCAACAGGGTGCTGTTGACTGCGCCCGCACCCGCAGCCAGTTCGGTGACATCGGCCGGAATATTGATGACGATCCAGTGCCACCAACCCGAACCCGTGGGGGCATCGGGATCATACATGGTGACGGCATAGCTCTTGGTATCACTGGGGGCTCCGCTCCATTGAAGCGCGGGCGACCTGTTTTCGCCTGAGCAGCCAAACCCGTTGTACTCAAAACGCTTGGGAATCTTGCCATTGGCCTTGATTTCAGGACTGGTCAGCGTGAAACCGTCGGCGTAAGACCAGGCGGACAAACACGCCAGGGCAACGAAAAGCAGGGTGCGACGCATGGCAGTTCTTCTCCTTACACGGTGTGAGGACGATGGTGGTGCAGATATTTACACCGATTCGAGCCCTAGTAAAGTCAATTTTTGGTAGTCTCTGTGACTTTTATTATCCAGGCGTGGATTCAATGGGGCGCATCACCACCTATTTACTGACCGCTTTTGCTGCGATTTTATGGGGAGCAAACTTCAACCTGGCAAAACCCGTGGTTGCGGAAATGCATCCTTATGTGGCTGGCGCAACCCGTTACCTGATGGCCGCCACCATCATGCTGCTTGTCACCCAATACCGTAGGGAATGCATTCCGTTACGCCATCTCAAGTGGTCGGCGCCCTGGCCCTCACTGCAGCGGCCCTGTTCAGCGGTGAGCACTTCGTACTGCCCAGTTGGCATGCAGGGAGTGCATTGTTGATGATGACCGTAGGTGGAGGGGTGCTGGCCTATTTGTTCTGGAATGCCGGCATAGCCCGGCTGGGCGCTTCGCAGGCGGCAATTTTCCTGAATCTGGTGCTGGTCTCCTCGCTGGTGATTGCGGCGTTTGAAGGCATGCTGCCCACGCAGGTCCAGTTGATCGGGGGGATGGTGGTCATTGGCGCCGTGACGTTTGCCTTCTTGCCCGTGGGGGCTCCTGCGAATGACCGGCAACCTCGGTGATGCATTCCTACTGGGGGTAGCGGTGCACCTCATGAATGACTTCTAGGCTATAGTCCCTGAAATGACTGATCTTGCAGACTCAACCCCACAGAATGCTTACGCCACATCCTACGTATCCTTGCGTGAGGCAGGCGTATTCATCAGCATCTCCAACGTGTCATCCCAGGAAACCTTGCGCGAATTTGCAGACCGGGTCATCACCAACGGCTCCTATTTTGTCGGGCTCCATTATGCCGTTTTCATGGATCTGCTCTATGGCAGTGAGCCACTGGCAACTTTGGGAAAGGGCACGGACGATGTCAAAATTGCCGACAGCATTGCCATTTTTGCTGATGAACGACAAGGGTTGTACAAAGGGCTCAAGATCGACCGGAGTGGCAACCTGGCAGAATATCTTTTCGAGCCGGTTTTTATCGAAACCGGAAAGGACGAACCGGTCTATGGCCTCCCGGACAAGGAGGGCGTGGCGCCCATCATCAAGTACCGTCGAACCATCGTTCAGGTCCCCGCCAGGATCAACTTCGATGAGTTCGTCGCCAGTCTGTGGCTGAAGGGGCTGCGCTTCGGGATTGACGAGAAGGTTGTTCGCGAAGCGATCAGAACCGGAATGACCGGTCGGGTCAACATTGCCGCCCAGCGCTTGCCCACCGACAGCAAGGATGCCGAAATCAAGGAGGAAAGTGACCGTTTGCATCAGGACAGGTCGCCGCTCGTCCTTCCAAACGGGCGAATCGATATTCGCAGGGCTAAAAACCGGTTTCCACAAGTCAGCAAAGACCTGCTGCTGTTGCGAAAGATTCCCCGTCGCCTGGGTTTGCCGGGGTATAGCGTCACAGGTAAGGTGATCGCGCCGCGCCCACCAAAGGACATCCGCCTCGAAACCCTGGCCGGCGAAGGGACAAGAATCGAACATACCCCGGCAGGCGACATGTTGCTGGCCAGCAGGGATGGTTTTTTGAGCGTCGACACCCACAGCGGACAACTGCGCGTCTCCACCAAAATCGAAAATCGGGAAGGGGTGAGCATCAAGTCCACGGGAGGGGACATCAGCCTGGATGTGAAAGACTTTACCGAATTCGGTGAAGTTCAGGAAAAGCGGGTGGTTGAAGGCGTCAACCTGACCTTCAATTCTTCCGTGTTCGGTACGGTCATTTCACGCAACGGCACCATAGAGATCAAAGGCAACCTCTCCGGAGGTCGCGCCCAGGCCATCAATGGCCACATCAACATCAAGCAAAAGGCCATCAACGCCAGGATCGAGGCTCTTGAAGGAGAAATCCACCTGCACATTGCCGAGGAATGTACGATCATTGGTCGCCACATCACCGTGGCGCATGCGGTGAATTGCGAAATTGTCGGTGAGCAGCTGCAGATTGGCCTCGCTGAGGGATGCGCCCTGGCTGGCAAGGTGATTGAGGTCGAGCGATCCAACATCCGCAAATTCAACGAAACCGTCATTTCCGTCGTATTGCCCGACCTCCCGGCCCTGGATCGACAACTCACCGAGCTGAAAGCGCATGAAGCAGAGCTTCAGCAGGACAGGCAATTAAAATTGCGCAGGCTCATCGAAACCCAATCCAACGATGGGTTCGCCAATTATCTGGCCCTGAAGGCAAAGGTCGAGGCGGGTAAGGTGCACCTGTCGGCCGAGCAGCAGGAAGGGTGGGGCAAGCTGGTGGCCCGATACGCCCCGCTGCTGCATGGCGTCGAGGACCAGACAAAAAAACTTCAGGACCTGCAGGCTGAATTACTCGTGCTCGAGGAACAGCGAATGTCCGCTGGGACGACCGAAAGCTGCCAGGTCAAAAGCGTTTTGGGCGACACGGTGGTACAAAAACTTGTTTCAGGGACCGGTCTTGCCGCATTTTACAGGCTATCCGGGCAACAGCTCGGCGTTGTCCTGCGGCATGTCAAGGAAGGCAGCAGCCGGATCTTTTCCGGGAGCCATGGCGCCGTTGCCTATACAACACAGACGGATACGGGCGCTTCAAATAACGCCGCGAGCAACCCGAAAAACTAGCGTTGGAGTGGTCCTGTCGACAAAAGGGGGTCAGGCTTGTGGCCTGCCCCCTTCCTTTTTTTCTTCCTTCCTCTCTCCCTTACTAACCCAGCAAGTGGGTGACTGCGTGCCGCTCTTCCAGAAGCTCGTCATGCGTGGCCTTGATGCGGGTCCTGCTGAATTCGCTGATTGATAAACCCTGCACGATACTATATTTCCCGCCCGAGCAGGTGACGGGATAGCCAAACAATACGCCCTCGGGAATGCCATAGCTGCCATCCGAGGGAATGCCCATCGTTACCCAGTCGTCTGCAGGAGTACCGTGTACCCAATCGCGGATATGGTTCATGGCGGCATTGGCCGCCGAGGCGGCTGAGGACAATCCGCGGGCCTCGATGATGGCGGCGCCGCGCTTCTGCACCGTGGGGATGAACGTGTTTTCAACCCAGGCCTGATCGTTGATGAGGTGCGATACGGCTTGCCCATCCACTTTGGCATGGTACAGGTCGGGGTATTGGGTGGCGGAGTGGTTGCCCCAGACGATCACCCTTTTCACGCTGGCCACAGGCTTGCCCAACTTGGTGCCGATTTGCGACAGGGCGCGATTGTGATCCAGGCGCATCATGGCGCTGAAGTTGGCCGGTTTGAGTTCTGGCGCATTCTTCATGGCGATGAGGCAGTTGGTGTTGGCCGGGTTGCCCACCACCAGCACCTTGACGTCGCGACTGGCCACTTCTGAAAGCGCGCGTCCCTGCTCTGTGAAGATGGCGCCGTTCATTTCCAGCAGGTCCTTGCGTTCCATGCCCTTGGTACGGGGACGGCTGCCTACCAGCAGGGCCACGTCGGCATCCTTGAAGGCTACGCGCACGTCATCGGTGACGATGACACCCTGCAGCAGGGGAAACGCACAATCGTCGAGCTCCATCACTACCCCACGTACGACGGGAAGCGATGGGGTGATGTCGAACAATTGCAGAATCACGGGCTGATCGGGGCCCAGCATTTCGCCGCTGGCAATACGGAACAGCAGGCTGTAGCCAATCTGGCCACCAGAGCCGGTGACCGCAACACGCACAGGTTGTTTCATGGGATCAATCTCCTAGGGGTAAATAGTCAGGCGGACATCAGTTCACGCAACACGTAGGGCAGGATGCCACCGTGGCGGAAATAATCCACTTCGATGGGGGTATCGATGCGCAGCAAAACAGATACGGTGTCGCGGGTGCCATCCTTGCGATGGATGGTGAGGGCGACATCCTGCTGCGGCTTGATGTCGCCATCGATGCCGCTGATGTCAAAGGTTTCGCTGCCATCCAGATTAAGGGATTGCGCCGTGGCGCCATCCTTGAACTGGCAGGGCAGCACACCCATCCCCACCAGGTTGCTGCGGTGGATCCGTTCAAAACTGCGGGCCACTACGGCCTTGACGCCCAGCAGCTGGGTGCCCTTGGCGGCCCAGTCGCGCGATGAGCCGGTACCGTACTCTTCGCCCGCAAAAATCACGGTGGGCACGTTCGCTGCCACGTACTTCATGGCGGCATCGTAAATGGCCAGCTGTTCGCCCGAAGGCTGGTGCAGCGTGATGCCGCCTTCGCTGCCGGGAATCATCAGGTTCTTGATGCGCACATTGGCAAAGGTGCCGCGCATCATGACTTCATGATTGCCGCGACGCGAGCCATAGCTGTTGAAGTCAGCTACGGCTACGCCATGGGCCTGCAGGTACTTTCCGGCGGGCGAGGAGGGCTTGATGGCACCGGCCGGGCTGATGTGGTCGGTGGTGATGGAGTCACCAAAAATACCCAGGGCACGGGCGCCGTGAATGTTGGCGGTGCTGCCCGGTTGCATGGAAAAACCCTTGAAGAACGGGGGTTCTGCGATGTAGGTGGAGGTTTCCCAGTTGTACACCATCCCGGTGCTGGAAGGAATGTCGTTCCACAGCGGGTTGTCCTTGGTGAAATCCGCATACAGGCGGCGATAGGTATTGGCATCGGTGGCGTACTTCATGACGGCAGCCACTTCTTCCTGGGTGGGCCAGACGTCTTTGAGATACACCGGTTTGCCGTCCTGGCCCATGCCCAGGGGCTCGCTGGAGAGGTCCATGTTGACGCGGCCGGCAATGGCAAAGGCCACCACGAGCGGCGGGCTCATCAGGAAATTGGCGCGGATGTTGGCATGGATGCGCGCTTCGAAATTGCGATTGCCCGACAGGACGGCGCATCCCACCAGGTCGTTCTTGACGAGGGTCTCTTCCAGGTCTGCATCCAGCGGTCCGGCGTTGCCAATGCAGGTGGTGCAGCCATAACCCACGAGGCGGAAGCCCAGTTGGTCCAGGGGCGCCTGCAATCCGGCATTCTGCAGGTATTCCGTGACCACGCGAGATCCGGGGGCGAGAGAGGTTTTTACCCAGGGGTTTACTTTCAGGCCACGCGCCACAGCCTTCTTTGCCAGCAAGCCCGCTGCCAGCAACACGCCCGGGTTGGAGGTGTTGGTGCATGAGGTGATGGCGGCGATCAGCACGTCCGCATCCGCAAGGCTCACTCCGGCCTTGGCCGTGGCCACGCGCCTGGCCGGGCTATGTGCAGGCTTGCCGTAGCCTCCTTCGGCCACGGGCAGGGTCAGCAGCGCTTCGACCTTGTTCTTGAGCTGAGAAAGCGCGATGCGATCCTGGGGGCGCTTGGGTCCGGCCACGGAGGGCCTGATGGTGGCGAGATCGAGCTCCAGGGTTTCGCTGTAATCGCACTGGCCCTCTTTGGGGATGCCGTACATGCCCTGCGCTTTCCAGTAGCTGACGAAGGCGTCGATCTCGGCATCGGTGCGGCCGGTGGCGCGGAAGTACGCCACGGTTTCGTCGTCCACCGGGAAAAAGCCCATGGTGGCGCCGTATTCCGGCGCCATGTTGGCAATGGTGGCGCGGTCGGGCAGTGCCAGCGAGGTGGCACCTTCGCCGAAGAATTCCACGAACTTGCCCACCACCTTGGCCTTGCGCAGCATTTCCGTGACCGTCAGCACCAGGTCGGTGGCCGTAACGCCTTCCGGCAGGCGGCCTTTGAGATGGACGCCCACCACGTCGGGGGTCAGGAAATACACGGGTTGACCCAGCATGCCCGCTTCTGCCTCGATGCCGCCCACACCCCATCCCACCACGCCAATGCCGTTGATCATGGTGGTGTGCGAATCGGTGCCCACCAGGGTGTCAGGGTAGTACACACCGTCCTTTTGCAACACGCCGCGCGCCAGGTATTCCAGGTTGACCTGATGTACGATGCCGATGCCCGGGGGGACGACGCGGAAAGTGTCAAAAGCCTGCATGCCCCATTTCATGAACTTGTAGCGTTCGTTGTTGCGCTGGAATTCCAGCGCCATGTTGTCCTTGAGGGCGGTGGGAGCGTTGTAGTAGTCCACCTGTACCGAATGGTCCACCACCAGGTTGACCGGAACCAGCGGCTCAATGCGTTTGGGGTCCTTGCCCAGGCTCTGCGCCACATTGCGCATGGCGGCAAGGTCAGCCAGCAGGGGCACGCCGGTAAAGTCCTGCAGCACCACGCGCGCCACCACAAAGGGAATTTCCTCTGTGCGGGCGGCACGGGGTTTCCAGTTGGCCAGCTCGCGCACGTGCGACTCGGTGATGCGCTTGCCATCGAAGTTGCGCAGTACCGATTCCAGGACGATGCGCAGCGAAACGGGCAGGCGCGACACCTTGGCTACCCCTGCGGCTTCGAGCGCAGGAATGGCGTAGTAGGTGCCCTGGCCAGACTGGAGGGCAAATGTTTTGCGGGAATCAAACAGATTGTGACTCATAAAGCTCTCCCAAAAACCGCTTAGATGACGAACAGGTCAACGAATGCGTTGACCGGGGTATTTTCCAGGCGCGATTGATCCAGCGCGAGGGCCAGAATGGCCTGTTGTTGCTTTGCCGGAAAACGGCGCGCCAGGTTGGTACGGAACTTGGCCTCGAGATGCGGAATGCCCTCGGCACGGCGACGGCGGTGCCCAATGGGGTACTCCACGGCAACCTGTCCGGTCTTGCTGCCGTTCTTGAAGAAAACCTGGATGGCGTTGGCGATGGAGCGCTTGTCCGGGTCGTGATACTCGCGGCTGTAGCGCGCTTCTTCCACGCAGGACATCTTGTCGCGCAGGGCGTCGATGCGCGGATCGTTGGCCACATTGTCTTCATAGTCGGCGGCGGTGAGGCGGCCGAAAATCATGCCGATGGCGGTCATGTACTGGATGCAGTGGTCGCGGTCGGCAGGATTGTTGAGCGGACCGCTCTTGTCGATGATGCGGATGGCCGACTCATGGGTGGTAATGACCACCTTTTCGATGTCATCGAGGCAGTCCTTGACCTGTGGGTGCAACTGGAGAGCGCACTCCACCGCGGTCTGGGCATGGAACTCGGCGGGGAAAGAAATCTTGAACAGGACGTTTTCCATGACATAGCTGCCATAGGGACGCTGGAACTTGAAGGGTTGCCCCTTGAAGAGCACGTCGTAAAACCCCCAGGTTTTGGCGCTCAGCACGGAGGGATAGCCCATCTCTCCCTTCTGCACCATCAGGGCAAGGCGCACGGCACGGCTGGTAGCATCGCCCGCAGCCCAGGACTTGCGTGAGCCAGTGTTGGGCGCATGGCGATAGGTGCGCAGGCTCTGTCCGTCCACCCAGGCCAGTGAAACGGCATCGACGATTTCGTCGAAGGTCAGGCCCAGCATCTTGGCTACCACCGCGGTGGAAGCCACCTTGACCAGAACAACATGATCCAGCCCCACCCGGTTGAAGCTGTTTTCCAGCGCCAGCACGCCCTGAATTTCATGGGCCTTGATCATGGCTTCCAGCACGGCACGCATGGTGAGCGGCGCCTTGCCCTCAGCCACGCGGTTGCGAGACAGCCAGTCGGCCACGGCCAGGATGCCGCCCAGATTGTCGGAGGGATGGCCCCATTCTGCGGCCAACCAGGTGTCGTTGAAGTCCAGCCAGCGGATCATGCAGCCGATGTTGAAGGCGGCGTGCACAGGGTCCAACTGAAACTGTGTTCCCGGCACCTTGGCGCCGTTGGGCACCACCGTGCCAGGCACGATGGGTCCCATCAACTTGGTGCAGGCCGGATAGGACAGGGCTTCCAGACCGCAGCCCAGGGTGTCGATCAGACAGTTGCGGGCGGTGGTGAGGGCTTCTTGCGAGTCGATGCGGTATTCATCAACATAGCGGGCAATGTCCACCAGGACCTGGTCGGGCGCGGGGCGGACATTGGAGATGGGTGCGGACATGAGGGCTCCTGGGAGAGAGGTGATTTTAGCGCAGGTCGATGGGTACGAAGGTACGGGGTTCCGGACCGGTGTAATTGGCGCTGGGCCGGATGATCTTGTTGTCCTGTCGCTGTTCGACCACATGGGCCGACCAGCCGCTGGTACGCGCAATCACGAAGAGCGGGGTGAACATCAGGGTGGGCACGCCCATCATGTGGTAGCTCGAGGCGCTGTACCAGTCGAGGTTGGGGAACATTTTCTTTTCGTCCCACATCACGGTCTCGATGCGCTCCGAGATCTCGAACAGCGTCATGTAGCCAGCTTCAGAGCAGAGACTGCGCGAAATTTCCTTGATGATCTGGTTGCGCGGGTCACCGATGGTGTACACCGGGTGCCCGAAACCGATCACGATTTCCTTGGCGGCCATGCGGCGACGAATGTCGGCCTCGGCCTCGTCAGCCGAATGATAGCGGCGGATGATCTCCATCGCCACTTCGTTGGCACCGCCATGTTTGGGGCCGCGCAGGGCGCCGATGCCTGAGGTGATGCAGGAGTACGCGTCCGAGAGCGTGCCGGATGTGACCCGTGCGGCAAAGGTGGAGGCATTGAACTCGTGCTCGGCATACAGGATCAGCGAGGTGTCCAGCGCCTTTTCATGACTCTTCGAGGGCGCCTTGCCGTGCAGCAGGTGCAAAAAGTGGCCTGCGATCGTCTCGTCGTCGGTTTCCACGTCGATGATCTTGCCGGAATGGGAATAGTGGTACCAGTACAGCAGCATGGAGCCGAATGAGGCCATCAGGCGATCGGCAATGTCGCGTGCGCCACTGATGTTATGGTCATCCTTTTCAGGCAACACCGTACCCAGCATGGAGC
This sequence comes from Pseudomonadota bacterium, assembly GCA_021804705.1. Lineage (GTDB taxonomy): Bacteria > Pseudomonadota > Gammaproteobacteria > Burkholderiales > Ferrovaceae > JAJZRV01. The sequence continues at coordinate 926 of JAJZHC010000030.1, read as the reverse complement.
AGCCGGTGCGCAGCACATCCATGGGGTGCGCGGCAGCGGGAATCTGTTCCAGAATTGCCTGCACGGGGGCGGGCAGGCCGCGCAGCGACTTCAGCTTTTTGCGGTAATGGCGCAATTCGGCGTTGTTGGGCAGATGGTCGTGGATCAGGAGGTGAGCCACTTCTTCGAATGTGGCATGGCGAGCCAGGTCGAGGATGTCATAGCCGCGGTAGTGCAGGTCATTGCCGCTGCGCCCCACGGTGCAGATGCTGGTATTGCCGGCGGCAACCCCGGACAGGGCCACGGATTTCTTTGGTTTGGCAGTCATGCCGCTGATTTCGCTGCTCATGCGTTGTCCTCCCGTGAAAAGAGTTCGTCCAGTTTTTGTTCGTAAGCGTGGTAGTTCAGAAACTCATACAGTTCCGAACGGGTTTGCATGAGATCCAGCACACCCTTTTGCGTGCCATCCCGACGGATGGCCTGATACACCTTGAGCGCGGCGGCATTCATGGCGCGGTAGGCGCCACAACAATAGAGCACGATGTCCACGTTGGCAGAGGCCAGTTCCTGCACGCTGTACAGCGGGGTGGCGCCAAATTCCGTGATGTTGGCCAGGATGGGCACCTTGACGGCGGTTCTGAACTGGCGGTACATGGCCAGGTCCGTGACGGCTTCGGGAAAGATCATGTCGGCACCCGCTTCCACGCAGGCCTGGGCCCGTTCGATGGCGGCATTGAGGCCTTCCACGGCGAGGGCGTCGGTGCGCGCCATGATGACGAAGTTGTCATCCCCCCGCGCATCCACGGCAGCCTTGACGCGGTCCACCATTTCGCCCTGGGAGACGATGGCCTTGCCGGGCCGGTGGCCGCAGCGTTTGGTCTGTACCTGGTCTTCGATGTGCATGCCGGCAGCGCCCGCTTTGGCTAGAGCGCGTACGGTGCGGGCAA
>JAJZHC010000188.1 GCA_021804705.1 Pseudomonadota bacterium | reverse complement strand
CATGGTGCACCTGGGTGCGCCCGAACGCGAAGCCATCAGGCCCCTGACCATCGTGGCCGGTGATCGTCCGGGGCTGCTATACCGCATTTCGCGCGTGCTGGTACAGCACGGCATCAACCTGCACGGCGCCCGCATCAATACGCTGGGCGAGCGCGCCGAGGACACCTTCCTGATTTCGGGGGCGGCGGTGGAATCTGCGGCCGGCAAGGAGGCCCTACGCCAGGAACTGCTAACCGCCCTGGAAGAGTAGCGGGAGGGTGGGCGTCAGTCGTCCTGGCCCGCACCCGAGAGCCCAGGAAACAGCACGTCGGTGAAGCCAAAGCGGCTGAAGTCCTCGATGCGCATGGGATAGAGAATACCCATCAGGTGGTCGCATTCATGCTGGACCACGCGGGCATGAAAGCCCGTCACGGTGCGATCGATGGCGTGCCCCTTCTCGTCAAACCCCTGGTAGCGCAGATGAGTGTAGCGCGGCACCACCCCCCGAAAGCCAGGCACCGACAGACAGCCTTCCCAGCCCTCTTCCTCTTCATCGTCCAGCGGCGTCAGCTGGGGATTGATCAAGACCGTCTGCGGCACCTCTTCCGCGTCGGGATAACGGGGGTTATGCGCCACGCCAAAGATGACCACCTGCAGGCTCACGCCAATCTGCGGTGCGGCGAGACCAGCGCCATCCAGATGGGCCATGGTGTCGCGCATGTCCTGGAGCAGCTCGAGCAGTTCGGGGGTATCGAAACGAGTGACGGGCAGCGCCTCCTGCAACAGCAGTGGATGCCCCATGCGCAGCACTTCCCTGACGGCCATCTAGCGCAGCTCCGTGCGCGCCAGCCAGGCCCGAAACGCCGGGCCGGTTTCCGCATGCCGGATGCCGTAAGCCACGGTGGCCATGAGGTATCCCAATTTACTGCCGCAATCGTAGCGAATACCTTCAAACGGCAGGGCCAGCACCGTTTCGTGCTGGAGGAGGCTTGCGATGCCATCCGTCAGCTGAATCTCGCCACCGGCCCCCGGTGCCACGTTGCGCAGCAAGTCAAAAATGGCCGGCGTCAGCAGGTAGCGCCCCACCACACCCAGATTGGAAGGAGCTGCTTCGGGTTCAGGTTTTTCGACGATACCGACAATTTTGTGGGCGCCACCCGGACCGGATTCCGTTTTGACAATGCCGTACTGGCGCGTCTGTTCGGGAGGAACCTGTTGCACGCCCAGCACCGAAGCCCCGCTAGCCGCATACAATTGCACCATTTGTTGCAGCACCGGCACGGTTGCATCTACCAGATCGTCCGCCAGCATCACGGCGAAGGGCTCGTCGCCCACGAGAGGCGCTGCACAGAGGACGGCGTGTCCCAGCCCCAGGGCTTCTGACTGGCGCACATAGGCGCAACTGATGCCAGGCGGCAGCATGTTGCGCACCTGTTCCAGCAACCGGGTTTTTCCCCGTTGCTCGAGTTCCACTTCCAGTTCGTAGGCCTTGTCGAAATGGTCTTCAATGGCGCGCTTGCCGCGTCCAGTGACAAAAATCAGCTCGGTGATGCCGGCCGCGATAGCCTCCTCAGCCGCGTACTGGATGAGGGGCTTGTCCACGATGGGCAGCATTTCCTTGGGGCTGGCCTTGGTTGCGGGTAAAAAACGGCTGCCCAGCCCCGCTACGGGAAATACGGCTTTTTTGATCGGTTTCATGGTGATGGGGTTTCCTGATTCAACAGTGACAACAACTGCGCTTCGTCCAGGACCTGAATGCCCAGTGTGCGCGCCTGCTCCAGCTTGGTGCCGGCATCCGCTCCAGCCACCACATAGTGCGTGCGCTTCGACACGCTGCCAGCCACTTTGCCGCCAGCATGCTCGATTCTAACCTGTGCCTCAGACCGGCTCAAATGCGGCAGGGTTCCGGTCAGCACCAGGGTAAGCCCTGCCAGCGGGCGCGCTTGCGCGGCGGGCACCTGCACCTCGGGCCAATGGATGCCCTGCTCCAGCAGCCGCGCAATCACGTCGCGGTTATGCGGCTCGGCCAGAAAATCGTGAATGGACTGGGCCACCACGGGCCCCACATCGGGCACCGCCTGCAGTTCTTCCGGCGTGGCGACCAGCAGCGGCGGCAAATCGCCAAAGTGGCCTGCCAGGTCTCGCGCCGTGGCCTCGCCTACGTTGCGAATGCCCAGCGCAAAAATGAATCGGGCCAGCGTGGTTTGCCGACTGTGCGCGATGGTGGCCAGCAGGTTTTGGGCGGACTTCATACCCATGCGCGGCAGCTGGGCAAGCGGCTCGAGCGCGAGGGTGTACAGATCGGGAGCAGCGTGGACAAGCCCCCCGTCCACCAGCTGGTCCACCAGCTTTTCGCCCAAGCCGTCGATGTCCATGGCGCGCCGCTGCGCGAAATGCAGCAGGGCCTGCTTGCGCTGCGCGGGACAGAACAACCCGCCACTGCAGCGGCTGATAGCCTCGTCGGCGGTGCGCGTGACGGCGCTGCCGCATACCGGGCAACGCATGGGCATGACGAATTGGCGCGCGTTGTCAGACCGTTGTGCCAGAACCACGGCCACCACTTCAGGGATGACGTCGCCGGCGCGACGCACCCACACCTGATCACCGATGCGAATATCCTTGCGCCGGATTTCGTCTTCGTTATGCAAGGTGGCATTGGTCACCGTCACGCCGCCGACGAAAACCGGCTTGAGGCGGGCCACCGGGGTCAATGCACCGGTTCGGCCCACCTGGATGTCAATGTCCACGACCTCGGTGAGGGCTTCTTCGGCAGGAAATTTATGGGCGATGGCAAAACGCGGTGCACGCGAAACGAATCCCAGCGCTTGCTGAAGACGGAAGGCGTCCACCTTGTACACCACGCCATCGATGTCATAGCGCAGCGCGGCGCGTTGCCGGCCGATGCGCTCGAAGTACTGCAGCAATCCTGCCACACCCCGCACTACCGCGCGTTCGGGCGCCACCGGAAAATGCAG
>JAJZHC010000187.1 GCA_021804705.1 Pseudomonadota bacterium | reverse complement strand
CATGGTGGGACCCTCTTCGATTCTGCTCGCCTTGATGGCATCAGGGCTTGAGGGCCAACGTTTTGCCTTTCAGGGGTACCTGCCTGTAGATGCCCCTGCCCGACGCGCACGCATTGAACAACTGGAAAAACGCTCACGCAGCGCGCGGGAAACGGAAATCCTCATCGAGACACCCTATCGCAACGCCGCGCTGCTGGGGGCCCTGTTAGACACCCTGTCTTCGGATGTCCTGTTGTGCGTGGCCTGCGATCTCACGGGGCCACAACAAAGGATTCACACCGCGACTATTGCGCAGTGGCGCAAGACCACACAAATCCTGCCGGAGCGCACGCCTGCCGTATTCTTGTTCCTGGCAGCATGCTAGAATGAGTCAATTATCGTCCCTGCAGACCCCCCCTGAACGCCCATGTGGATTGTAAGACTGGCGCTACGACGCCCTTATACCTTTGTTGTCGCCGCGATTCTGATTTTGTTGCTGGGCATCGTTTCAATTCGTAACACGCCCACAGACATTTTCCCCAACATCGATATCCCCGTGGTCAGTGTCATCTGGAACTACAGCGGCCTGCCGCCCTCCCAGATGGAGAAGTACATCACCACCTTCAGTGAATATGCGCTGTCCTCCGGGGTCAATGACGTGCGCGCCATGGAATCGCAGACGGTCAACGGCGCAGCAGTCATCAAGGTGTTCTTCCAGCCCAACGTCAAGATCGCCGAAGCAGTGGCCCAGGTGGTTTCCATCTCGCAGACCATCATCCGGCGCATGCCTGCCGGCACCGTGCCGCCGCTGATCCTTCGCTATGAAGCTTCGAGCGTGCCCATCCTGCAAATGTCGCTGTCCAGTACCAAGCTTTCGGAATCGCAACTGTACGATTTCGGCATCTACCGCATCCGCACTGCGATTGCCCCGGTCAAGGGTGCGCGTCTGGCCCTGCCTTATGGCGGCAAGCCGCGGCAAATCCAGGTGGACCTCGACCCCGCAGCCATGATGGCCAAGGGGGTCAGCGCCGATGACGTCAACAACGCCCTGCTCAACCAGAACCTGAGCCTGCCCACGGGAGATGCCAAGGTTGGGACTACCGACTACATCGTCGGCATGAACATGAACCCTTCCAACATCGAGGCGCTCAACGACGTTCCCATCAAGAAAGTGGGTGGAACCTGGATCTACATCCGCGATGTTGCGCACGTCCGCGACGGTTTTGGCGTGCAAACCAATGTGGTGCGCAGCGAAGGGCACCGCGGTGCCCTGTTGACCGTGCTCAAAACCGGCCAGGCCTCCACCCTGGACGTGGTGGCGAGCATCAAGGACATCCTGCCTGGGGTGCGCGCCCAGTATCCCGATATCCAGATTGCTGAACTGTTCGACCAGTCCCTGTTTGTGAAGGCTGCCATCAAGGGCGTTGTTGGTGAAGGGCTCATCGCGGCACTGCTGACGGCGGGCATGATCCTGCTGTTTCTGGGCAGCCTGCGCAGCACGTTCATCGTGGTGATCTCCATTCCACTCTCGATCCTGACTTCCCTCATCATCCTCTATGTCACGGGCGAGACCCTCAACATCATGACGCTGGGCGGCCTCGCCCTCGCGGTGGGCATCCTTGTGGATGACGCCACCGTGGAAATTGAGAACGTCCACCGCAACGCCAAGCTTGGCAAGCCTCTGGAAGAGACCATCCTGATGGGTGCGCGCCAGATTTTTGTACCAACCCTGGTCTCCACACTATCCATCTGCATTGTGTTCGTTTCAGTGCTGTTCCTCAACGGGCCGGCCAAATACCTGTTTACGCCGCTGGCGCTCGCCGTGGTGTATGCCATGATGGCCTCCTGGGTGCTGTCCCGCACGCTGGTGCCGGTCATGGTGAAATACCTCCTGCCCAAGGAGCTCGATGCCGGCCACGAGCACGTGAGCCCTGGGTTCCATCAGCGTTTTGAAGCGGCATTCGAGCGTCTGCGCACGGTATACATGGGCGCCTTGACGGCATGCCTCAATCACCGGCGCAACGTGATGCTGACCTCCGGTTTCGTGGTGCTGGCATCCCTTGCCCTCGTCCCGTTTGTGGGACGCGACTTTTTCCCCACCGTGGACGCGGGCCAGATCCGCATTCACGTTACCGCGCCTGCGGGGACCCGGCTGGAGGAAACCGAGGCCCTCTACGGCCGCGTGGAGGACGTTCTTCGCCAACTGATCCCTGACCATGACCGCGACCTGATCCTGGACAACATCGGCCTGCCCCAGTCAGTCAACCTGGCTTTCACCGACACGCCCACCATCAGCTCTGCGGATGGCGAAATCCTGATTTCCCTCAAGCCCGAGCATCGGGTACGCACACCCGATTACGTGCGCCTGCTGCGCAACGAATTGCCCCGGCAGTTTCCCGGCGTCAGCTTCTTCTTCCAACCAGCGGACATCGTCAGCCAGATCCTCAATTTTGGGCTGCCCGCCCCCATCGACGTGCAAATTGCCGGATTTGACCCCAAAATTCCCGCTATTGCCCAGGAGCTCGAGACGCGCATTGCCGCCATCCCGGGAGCCGCCGACGTGCACCGGCACCAGATCAGCAACGCCCCGCAATTGCAGGTCAACGTCAACCGAAACCGCGCCGCAGATCTTGGCATGACGCAACACGACGTGGCCAACAATGTACTGATCGGGCTCAGTTCCAGTTCGGTGATTTCCTACAACCTGTGGCCCGACCCCAAAACCGGTGTGGGCTATCCCATTGCCATCCAGACACCGCAGTCAGAAGTCGCCTCCATCGACCAGATCATGAACCTGCCGCTGCCGGGAAAGGGCGGCGCCGCCACTGAACCGCTGAGCAATCTCGCCACCCTGGAGCGGCGCGAGACTCCTGCCGTTATCAGCCATTACGACGTGCAGCCGGTCTTCGATATCTATGCCAACGTGCAGGATCGGGACCTTGGCGCGCTGGCCTCCGACATTCAGAAAGTGGTCAACGACATCACGCCCAAAC
>JAJZHC010000186.1 GCA_021804705.1 Pseudomonadota bacterium | reverse complement strand
GCGTGCGCAGGATGGCATCGGCAGCACGCTGGTCGGACAACAGTCCCGCTTCGGTCAGATCGTCGAGCAGGGCCTCGATGGCCCCTTCGTCATCGCTATGGGCTGCCAGTTTTCTGGAGAGTTCCCGCCGGGTATGTTCCCGGCGGGACAAGAGTTGAAGCGCGCGTGACCGCAGGTCGGCGCCGTCCATCGATGACTCAGTCTTCGTGGACATCGGCCAGTTCGGCGGCATCGGCTGTCTTGTCAGCCACCTTGATGCCGCTGATGGCGCGAATCTTGGCTTCAATTTCCTGGGCCACTTCGGGGTGCTCACGCAGATACTCGCGCGCGTTATCCTTGCCCTGGCCGATTTTTTCGCCCTTGTAGGCATACCAGGCCCCGGACTTGTCGATGAGCTTGGCCGTCACCCCCATCTCGATGACTTCCCCAAGGCGGGAGATGCCCTCGCCATAAAGGATGTCGAAATCGGCCACCCTGAACGGCGGTGCCACCTTGTTCTTGACCACTTTGACCCGGGTTTCGCTGCCGATGACCTCATCGCCCCGCTTGATGGCGCCCACGCGCCGGATGTCCAGACGCACGGAGGCATAGAACTTGAGCGCATTGCCGCCAGTGGTGGTTTCTGGATTGCCGAACATGACGCCGATCTTGAGGCGAATCTGGTTGATGAAAATGACGAGGGCGTTGGAACGCTTGATGTTGCCGGTGAGTTTGCGCAAGGCCTGGGACATCAAGCGCGCGTGCAGGCCCACGTGGGAGTCGCCCATCTCGCCCTCGATTTCGGCGCGCGGCGTCAATGCCGCCACCGAATCCACCACGACGATGTCCACCGAGCCGGAACGCACCAGCATGTCGGCGATTTCGAGCGCCTGTTCGCCGGTGTCGGGCTGGGAGATGAGCAGGTCAGAGACATTGACCCCCAGCTTCTGGGCATAGGCGGGGTCGAGCGCGTGTTCGGCATCGATGAAGGCGGCCACACCACCCTTTTTCTGCATTTCGGCAATCACCTGCAGGGTCAGCGTGGTCTTGCCCGAAGACTCGGGGCCGTACACCTCGACGATGCGCCCGCGCGGCAATCCGCCCACGCCCAGTGCCAGGTCGAGCCCCAGCGAGCCGGTGGAGACGACGTCGAAGTCGCGCACCACTTCGGTTTCGCCCATGCGCATGACGGCGCCCTTGCCGAACTGTTTTTCGATCTGCGACAGTGCTGCTGCCAATGCCTTGCTTTTGTGGTCATCCATGACGTTCGTCCTTCCGTATTCGATTCGGGATTATGATAGCGCCACCGAAATGCTGCCATTCAAGAACAGTGACGGACCCGGCCTGTTTGAACCGTGTACTGTAATTATATACAGTATCCGGAATTTTACAACCTCATGCACGCAACAGCTGCAGGACGCCTTCCAGGGCCTGGCGCACGGTGGCTGCACGCACTTCATCGCGGTCGCCGTGAAACAGCATGGTCTGTGCCACAGGCGCCGCACCGCGACGTTGCCATGCCAGGCACACCGTGCCCACGGGTTTTTCTGGCGAACCGCCGCCCGGCCCCGCAATGCCGCTGACCGCCACGGCAATGTCCGCCCGGCTCTGCCTCAGCGCGCCTTCGGTCATGGCGCGCACCACCGCCTCGCTGACGGCCCCTTCGGTGCGCAGCAGCGCGGGATCCACCCCCAGCAGTTCCACCTTGCTGTCGTTGCTGTACACCACGAAGCCCCGATCCAGCCAGCCCGAGCTGCCGGGGATGTCCGTCACCGCCGCAGCGATGCCCCCGCCGGTGCAAGATTCGGCCGTGACCAGCATGCGCCCCTCGCGCAGCAGGGCTTCACCCGCACGCTGCGCGAGACCGCGCAGCGACTCAGACATGAAACACCCCGCGCAGGTGCCAGACCGCCAACATGGCGTAGCCCGCCGCCAGCATGTCGTCGAGCATGATGCCTAAACCACCTTTGACGTGCCGGTCCACCCAGTTGACAGGAAAGGGCTTCCAGATGTCGAACAGGCGAAATGCCGCAAAGGCGCCCACATAACCCAGCGGCGAACGGGGAGCCACCAGCAGCACCAGGGCAAAGGCCACCACCTCGTCCCAGACGATGGCGCCGGGGTCACCGCCGCCCAGTGCGGGGGCCGTGCATTCGCATACCCAGACTCCCAGCACAAACAGGGCCAGCAGCAGCAGCAGTTGCAGCCACAGCGGTCCCAGCGAGAGCAACCAGAACAGGGGAAAGCCCAGCAGGGTGCCCACGGTGCCGGGCGCCACGGGAGAGAGCCCGGCGCCAAAGCCCAGGGCCACCCAGCGCGTCCAGTGGCCGCGCATGAAATCAGAAGTGGGCATGGGGCTCATGTCAGTGCGGCCTGAAGTGATCGTAACCTTGCCAGGTAAAGGACATGGCGGCGCCCTTCGCGTCGCGCAGCACGCGTTCGCGCGCAGCGGTGATGGTGCCGATGCAAGTGATGGCAATGCCCGCCTGCGCAGCCGCCTGCTGAATTCGGGAAGCGCTCTGCGGCGCCGCGGTGAAGCACAGTTCGTAGTCATCGCCGCCGGCAAGCATCAAGGCGTCAGCGCCCGGGCTTGCCTCGCGTTGGCGCATCGCCACCGAGCGGGGCAGGCGTTCGAAGTCGAGGGTGGCACCCACGCCGGAGGCGTCGAGGACATGCCCCAGGTCGGCCAGCAAGCCATCCGAAATATCGATGGCGGCATGGGCAAGGCCCCGCAGTGCCTGCCCTAAGGCCACCCGGGGCGTGGGCACCTCGAGGCGGTCGAGGCAGAACTGTCGCGCTTCAGGGGTGAGGGCAATGCCTTCCTGCAACAGGTATTGCAGACCGAGGGCCGCATCGCCCAGCGTACCCGAGACCCACACGTCGTCACCGGGCACAGCCCCCGTGCGGCGCAAGGCCTGCAGGGGCGGGACCTCGCCCAGAATGGTCACGGAAATGGTCAGGGGTCCGGCCGTGGTGTCGCCCCCCACCCAGTCCACG
>JAJZHC010000029.1 GCA_021804705.1 Pseudomonadota bacterium | reverse complement strand
CATCAGGCCCAATCGTGCTGCGCTGCTGGGCTGCGACGATGGCGCGCGCAATCTCGCCCCGATAGAACACGGCAGGACCCTGCGCGGCAATGCGCTCAAAAGTGGCAGCGAGGTCCGGCTGGCGCAGCCAGTCGCCCTCGCGCAACGGCGCTCCCGCGGCATTGCGGAACAAGGCGCGGGTTTCAGGCTGGAGCGCGGCACGCGGACTGGCGAGTTCGCGTGCCAGATAGGGGGTGACGGCAAAGCCCTGGCGCGCCAGGGCAATGGCCGGCTGCAACGTGGCCGCAAGATTCTTCCTGCCCCAGCGACGCTGTGCTTCGGCGAAGCCCGCCAGGGTGCCCGGCACGCCGACGGCAATGCCGTTGACGGAATTCTCTTCAAAGGAATGATGGACGAACTGATCCGCGCTGGCCGCAGCGGGTGCCATTTCTCGCGCATCGAGCACCACGGTCTGGTGCGTTTTGGCGAGGTAGATGACGAGAAAGGCGCCACCGCCGATGCCAGAGGATTGGGGCTCCACCACGTTGAGGGCAAACTGGATGGCCGCTGCAGCATCCACGGCGTTGCCCCCTTGGCGCAGGATGGTGGCCCCCGCTTCTGCCGCCAGCGGGTGAGAAGCCGCGACGACCGCTTCGCCCTGCGCCTGCGCCCACCCCAGGTTGCATAAGAGCAATAGCGCTGCAAAACACCTGCGGCAAAAGGGCATGGCGTTATATTTTTTTACAATTATGCAACTGAAATAAAACACACTTTTGCATCAGCTCTGCTATCTTTAAATCGCAGACAGTGCAGTCAGGGTACTAACCCTTTGAACAGGCGGATCGACAGATCCGCCTCTTTTTTTGCTCAGCGCTCCAACACCCACTTCAAGCTGTCCAGCCCGGCACGATACAGATCGGTAATGATCTTCGGCGTCAGCTTGTCACGCACCACCTTCCCTGAATTTGCGGATGGAATCCAGTCCCGCTCCGTTTCGATGTCGAGGCCAAAAACGATGGGGCCCTGATGCGACTCGGGACCCACCCGGGAGTCGGGATCGGCAAGGATGCCCTTGACATCAAAGGCTCCTCGCCATTCCACCACCGAGGTACCCGGAGCCGGGCCACGGCTGACGCGCAGCTTGGCATTGAAGTGGGCCACGGGCCAGGGGCTGCTCTTCACGTGGTAGCGCATCGTCATGTCTGCATCGCTGCGCTCGTCCAGAACATCCACTTCCCTGCCCACATTTTCCTTGTAGACCACGAGGCGCGAGAGTTCGTCCTGATTCTCGTCCACGGAGACGCTGCGGTCCACCGTGGAGTCCCACAGCGCCATGCCGTCAAAATCGCCCAGCATCGCCCATACTTTGGCGGGTTCGGCGTTGATGGTGATGGACTGGGAGACCGTTTCGTGAAAAAAGCCGGGTTCCGTTGCCGCCTGCGCACCAGCACCCACCCCCATCATCACCGCTGCGATCACTGCTGTTGAAACCTTCATGATTCTCCCTCTTGTTATTGGAAGGCGCGACTATTCGCGCCCCTGTCTTTTATGCCAACGCTGTATGCTGCGCACTCCCCACAATACATATCCCGAGCAGGCATAGATCAGGAAAAAACCCCATAACACCCGCGCCTGATCCAGCGTAATGATCACAAACCCCAGCATGACCAGCAAGGCCGCCCAGAAGGGCACGCTGCGGCGCAGGTTGAGGTCCTTGAAACTGTAGAACTTGACGTTGGAGACCATGGACAGTCCGGCAAAGACCGTGAGGCTCCACACCAGCCAGTGGATGCGTGCGCCGTCCACCTGGTACACCGATTGCAGCACCCATACCATGCCGGCCAGCAATGCCGCAGCCGCAGGACTGGGCAGACCGGTAAACCAGCGCTTGTCCGCCACGTCCAATTGCGTATTGAAGCGCGCGAGGCGCAGCGCAGCGCCAGCGCAGTACACGAACGCGGCAAGCCAACCCAGTTTACCCATGCCGCGCAACGACCACTCATAGATGACGAGTGATGGCGCAGCGCCAAAGGAAACCATGTCCGAGAGGCTGTCGTACTCTGCACCAAAGGCGCTCTGGGTGCGCGTGAGGCGCGCCACGCGACCATCCAGGCCGTCAAGCACCATGGCGATGAAAATGGCTTGGGCCGCCATTTCGAAGTAGCCATTCATGCCCTGCACAATAGCAAAGAACCCGGCAAACAGGGCGGCGGTGGTGAACAGGTTGGGCAACAGGTAGATGCCGCGTCGGCGACCGGCGGCATCAATCAGGGGTTTTGGTGAGTCGGATGGAAGCAACACGGTCAACCCTCGGCTCAAGTCAGGACTGCGGCCATTCGGCCAGGATACTCGTCGTGGCCTTAACAGTATCACCAATTGAGGCCCGCAAGCGAACCTGGGGCGGCAGATAGAGATCCACGCGCGATCCAAAGCGAATGAAGCCGTAGCGTTGTCCCGCCTGGAGCGCATCGTCCACCTTGGCGTAGCACAGGATGCGCCGGGCAATCAGGCCGGCCACCTGGACACAGGTGAGCTGCTGCCCCGCCGGCGTTTCCAGCACCAGGGCATTGCGCTCATTGGCGTCAGAAGCCTTGTCGAGATCGGCGTTGAGAAACTGTCCCGGATGGTACACCACCTGGCGGACGCTTCCCGTCACTGGACTGCGGTTGGAATGCACGTTGAACACGTTCATGAATACGCTGACCTTGATGGCCGGGCGCTGCAGGTAAGGGTCAATGCTGGGCAATACCGCCACGATGCGACCATCCGCCGGCGACAGGATCCATTGCTCGCCTGCGGGAACCGGACGCGCCGGATCCCGAAAAAACTGCAGGACGAACAGCGCGATGATCCAGAAGGGCCAGGCCCAGACAAAACCGGCCAGAAACTGAATGGCCAGCGCCACGGCGCTGGCCAGCCCGAGATAGAACCACCCTTCGCGGGCGATGAGGGGGTGTGGGTACGGGTTCAAGCGCTCAGTTCTTGCTTTGGTCAACCAGCTTGTTCTTCTTGATCCAGGGCATCATGTCGCGCAATTTGGCGCCCACTTTCTCGATCTGCTGTTCTGCGCCAATGCGTCGCATGGCATGCAGCGATGCTGCTCCGGCACGGTTTTCCAGGATGAATTCGCGGGCAAACTGACCCGTCTGGATTTCCTTGAGGATGCGCCGCATTTCAGCACGGGTTTCGTCGGTGATGATGCGCGGGCCACGCGTGTGGTCACCGTATTCTGCCGTGTTGGAAATGGAGTAGCGCATGTTGGCAATGCCGCCTTCATACATCAGATCCACAATCAGCTTCAATTCGTGCAGGCACTCGAAGTAAGCCATCTCGGGCGCGTAACCGGCTTCCACCAGCGTGTCAAAACCGGCTTGCACCAGCGCCGTGGCGCCACCGCACAACACGGCCTGTTCGCCGAACAGGTCGGTTTCGGTCTCTTCGCGGAAATTGGTTTCAATGACTCCGGCACGCGCGCCGCCATTGGCCGCGGCATAGGAGAGCGCGATGTCGCGGGCGCGGCCGGTGGCATTCTGATGCACAGCGATGAGGCTGGGCACGCCGCCGCCCTGGGTATAGGTGGAACGCACCAGATGGCCCGGGCCCTTGGGAGCGATCATGATGACGTCGATGTCGGCACGCGGCACGATCTGGCCGAAATGCACATTGAAGCCGTGGGCAAACGCCAGCGCAGCCCCTGCCTTGATGTTGGGGGCGATGGCCGTGTTGTAGACTTCAGGCTGCGATTCGTCGGGCAACAGGATCATGACGAGATCGGCACCCTTGACCGCATCGGCCACTTCGCGCACCTTGAGGCCAGCTGCCTCAGCTTTTTTCCAGGAGGCCCCGCCGGCGCGCAGCGCCACCGTGACGTCCACGCCAGAATCCTTGAGGTTGTTGGCATGGGCATGGCCTTGCGAGCCGTAACCAATGATCGTCACCTTTTTGCCCTTGATGAGGGACAGGTCGGCATCCTTGTCGTAAAACACGTTCATGCGATTTCTCCAGTCTTTCAGTCTTTAAACACGCAAAACCCATTCGCCTCGACCAATTCCGGACGCGCCCGTGCGGACGGTTTCCAGAATCTGGCTGCGGTCGATGGCATCCAGAAAAGCATCGAGCTTGTCCCGCGGACCCGTGAGCTCGATCGTATAGGTGCGATCCGTCACGTCAATGATGCGGCCGCGAAAAATATCGGCGGTGCGCTTCAGCTCTTCGCGGTCCTTGCCTTCGGCACGCACCTTGACCAGCATCAGTTCACGTTCGATGTAATTCCCTTCGTTGAGGTCAAACACCTTGACCACGTCGATGAGCTTGTTGAGTTGCTTGGTGATCTGCTCGATCACCTCTTCAGACCCGCTTGTCACGATGGTCATGCGCGACAGGGTGGGGTCTTCGGTGGGGGCCACCGTCAGGGATTCGATGTTGTAACCGCGTGCCGAGAACAGCCCGGCCACGCGCGACAGGGCGCCGGCTTCATTTTCCAGCAGGAGGGACAGGATATGCCGCATAGCTTGATTGTTTTCCACGATTACAGATCTTCCGCGCCCAGCAGCATCTCGGTGAGACCCTGACCGGCCTTGACCATGGGGAACACGTTTTCGGTCTGGTCCGTCATGAAATCCATGAACACCACCCGATCTTTCAGGGCAAAGGCTTCGCGCAGGGCGGGCTCGACATCCGCCGGGTTTTCAATGCGCACGCCCACATGCCCGTAACTTTCGGCGAGCTTCACAAAATCGGGCAACGCATCCATGTAGGACTCGGAGTAGCGGTTGCCGTGCAGGATCTGCTGCCATTGGCGCACCATGCCCAGATAGCGGTTATTGAGATTGACGATCTTCACCGGCAAGTGGTACTGCTTGCAGGTGGAGAGCTCCTGAATGCACATCTGGATGCTGGCCTCGCCCGTGACGCAGGCCACGGTGGCTTCGGGAAAGGCCATTTGCGCGCCCATGGCGGCCGGCAAGCCAAATCCCATGGTGCCCAGCCCTCCCGAGTTGAGCCAGCGCCGGGGCTTGTCGAACTTGTAGTACTGGGCCGCCCACATCTGGTGCTGGCCCACGTCGGAGGTGACGATGGCATCGCCGCCGGTGACCTCGTAGAGTTTTTCGATCACATACTGCGGCTTGATGAGATTGCTGGTGCGGTCATAGCGCAGGCAATCGCGTCCGCGCCATTCGCCGATCTGCTTCCACCAGTCCTTGAGAGCCGTGGCATCCGGACGCGCCGTGGCCGCATTGACGAGTTTCTGCATCTCTTCCAGCACGTCAGCCACGTTGCCCACGATGGGGACATCCACGCGCACGCGCTTGGAGATGGAGGAAGGGTCGATGTCCACATGGATGATGCGGCGGTTTTCCGAGAAGAAATGCTGGGGATTGCCAATGACGCGATCGTCAAAACGCGCCCCCACGGCCAGCAGCACGTCACAGTGCTGCATGGCGAGATTGGCCTCGTAGGTGCCGTGCATGCCGAGCATGCCCACAAACTGGGGGTCTGTCCCCGGATAGGCACCCAGGCCCATCAGGGTGTTGGTGCAGGGAAAACCCAGATCGCGCACCAGCTTCGTCAATTGCTCGGCAGCATTGCCAAGGATGACTCCACCCCCCACGTAGATCATGGGCCGGCGGGCCTCCATGAGCATCTGCACAGCTTTTTTGATCTGCCCCGAATGTCCCTTGGTGACCGGGTTGTAGGAACGCATGGACACCGACTTGGGATAGACAAACTCGGCGATGTGCTGCGACACGTCCTTGGGAATATCCACCAGAACCGGGCCGGGGCGGCCCGAGGCTGCCACATAGAAGGCCTTCTTGATGGTGCTGGCCAGTTCGTCCACGTGTTTGACCAGGAAGTTATGCTTGACGCAGGGCCGGGTGATGCCCACGGTGTCCACTTCCTGGAAGGCATCCAGGCCAATGGCGGGTGTGGGCACCTGCCCCGAGATGATCACCATGGGAATGGAATCCATGTAGGCGGTGGCAATGCCGGTGACGGCGTTGGTCACGCCGGGGCCGCTGGTGACCAGCGCCACCCCCGTGCGGCCGCTGGCCCGTGCATAGGCGTCAGCGGCATGCAAGGCGGCCTGCTCGTGGCGCACCAGGATGTGCTTGACCTTGTCCTGGTTGAACAGGGCATCGTAAATGTAGAGCACGGCCCCGCCAGGGTATCCGAACACAAACTCGACACCCTCCTCCTGGAGGCACTGGATCGTTATTTCTGCACCGGTCAGTCGCATGGTTCAATCATCGAAAACCTTGCAGGTTAAAGGTTATGCCGCGTTTGGTCAAGATTTGGCGACCATGACGCCCGTCTTTCGTGGTGCGGATTGACAAGCAAAAGCGGGGAGGCTTTGTTACCATCTGCAACATTCACTGGAGGAACACCCCCCTGGCTTCCCAACAGGCGTTGTCCGATTTCCTGGCAGAGGTTGAGCGCCGCGCGTTCAAACACGCCGTCTACGCGGTGCGGGACGAGGCCGCAGCCCTCGACATCGTGCAGGAAGCCATGCTCAAGCTGGCCGAAAAGTACCATGCCCGGCCCGTGGAGGAGTTTGGCCCCCTGTTCCAGCGCATTTTACAAAACGCCATCCGGGACCATTTTCGCCGCAACAAGATCCGCTCCTGGTGGACCCCCCTCATGAGCAGCCTCAAGGGCAACGACGAGGAAGACGACTCTGACCTCCTGGAATCCCTGGAGGGCGCATCAGAAGGACAGGTTTCACCCCGCCCCGAGAACCAGTTGAGCCAGAAGCAGGTCATAGGAGAAATCGAGCAGGCGCTGGAAACACTTCCGGCCCGTCAACGGGAAGCCTTCCTGCTGCGTTACTGGGAGGAACTGGACGTAGCTGAGACGGCTGCCGCCATGGGATGCTCGGAGGGTAGCGTCAAGACCCACTGCTCCCGCGCGGTCCACAAACTGTCGTCCCTACTCTCTGCTAAGGGCATTACATTATGAACGAATTCGACATTGCACAACGCATTGCGCGCCGTCTCGATCAGGGGGTGCGCGACCTCGATCCGGCCATCGTGGGGCGCCTGCACGAAGCCCGTTTTGCCGCGCTCTCCCGGGTGCCCGTCAAGCAACTGCGGCTGGCCCCGTCTGCCCACGGCCATGGGCACGCCAGCTGGGGCAACGAAGCGCACCCCATCCTGCGCGCCACCCTGGCGGCCCTGATGGTGGCTGCTGCCCTGGTGGCTTTCAATTACTGGCAGCAAGACCTCGATGGCGACGACGACAATGGCCAGTTGGATGCAAAACTGCTGTCGAGCGAGATCCCGCCGCAGGCCTTTGCCCAGAAAGACTTCGGCGCATGGCTTCAAGAAACACGCTAGGGGTATGGGCGCTCTTCCTGGCGCTGGCCGTCTCACCCCTCTGGGCCCATGAGCCGGGCCCCCGCTGGGACGCCTTGAGCGCCGAGCAACAGTCCATCCTGGCGCCCGCACAGAAAGACTGGGACAACCTCTCGCAGTTACAGCGCAGCCGCCTCATCAATGCCGCCAAGCATTATCCGCAGCTCACCCCCGAGGAGCAGGCCCGCTTCAAGGCCCGCATTCCGGAATGGACCCACCTGCCGCGCGAAGAACGCGAAACAGCCCGGCAAAACTTCAAGAAATTCCATGGGTTACCTCCTGAAAAGAAGGCAGAGGTCAAATCCCGCTGGCAGGCCAATCAGCCTGCCCCCCCCGAACCGGCCCCAGCGCCTGCCGCCCAGTGAGTGCTGAACGCCTGCCGCTGCTGCCGCGTCTCGTCTCAATGGTGTATGAGGCCCTGATTGCGGGCGGCATCCTGATGGCGGCGGGGCTGCCCTTCGTCATGCTCACCCGTTACGGTCAGCACCCCGAGTTTCGCACGGCCTACCAGATTTACCTTTTTTTGGTGCTGGGGTTTTATTTCAGCTATTTCTGGCACCGGTCCGGACAGACCGTACCCATGAAGACCTGGCGCTTTCGCCTGGTGGACCGGCAGGGGCAACGGCCATCCTGGACGCGCTCTGTGTTGCGCTACCTGCTGGCCTGGTTCTGCCTGCCCTCCGGCGCCAGCATCCTGTGGGCCCTGCTGGACCGCGAGGGCCAGTTTTTACATGACCGCCTCACGGGTCTGCGCCTCATCCGCGAAGCCCGCACCTAGGCGTGCCGCTCCATCCACCGTCCCAGTAAAAACGCCACCAGCAAAAAACTCAGGCTGGGAGCGAGCGTACTGATGATGGGGCTCCAGTTGTTGAGCTGGCCCAGGTAGGCAAAGAAGCGGCTGGTCAGATAAAACCCCAGCCCCAGCCCGATGCCGATCATGATGCGTACGCCCACCACGCCCGAGCGCGGCCGTTGCAGGGCAAAGGGCAGGGCCAGCATCATCATCACCAGAATGGAAAACGGATAGAGCAGCTTGCTCCATTCGGCAATTTCAAAACGCACGGTCTGCTGGCTGTTGTCGCGCAGGTGGCGAATGTAGGCAAACAGGTTCCACACCGACATCTGTTCGGGCTCCACCAGCAAGGTGGACATCACCTCGGGAGTCAGCACCGAATCCCAGTCGGTGCTGGGCTCATGCTCCACCCTGACCCCGCCCTTCTCGAACAGGGTGCGCTCCACCTCGGTGAGTCGCCACTGATGATCCTGCAGGTAGACGGCCTTCCTTGCGGTGCTGATGCGCCGCAACCGGTGTTCGTCGTCGAAATCGTAGATGCGCAGGTCGCGCAGCGAGTTGTCCGGCATCATCTCGCGCACGTTGATGAAGCTGCCCCGATCCTTGACCCAGATGCCGGAACGGAACTGGGTGGCCACAAAATTGTTGAGTGCCTTGAGACGCCATTGCTGTGCCGCTTCTTCGGAAATCGGCATGACGAGTTCACCCATCAAAAATGCGACCAGCACGAACAGCAATCCCACGCGTATCAACGCAGATGCGAGTTTTTCGCGTGACATTCCGGAAGTACGCATCACGGTGATCTCGGAATGCGCCGCAAGGTTGCTCAGGCCGTACAGGGTGCCGATGAGCACCGCGATGGGAAAGAGCTCGTAGGCGTGGCCCGGCAGGGCCAGCACCACGAACACAAACATCTGCCAGAGCTGATAGCTGCCCTTGCCCAGGTCATTGAGCTCATGGATGAGGTCGAAAAAGGAAAACAGGAACAGCAGGGCCGTCAATACGAGGCCCGTACCGTACAGAACCTCCCGGGCAAGATAACGGTTGAGCAGTCTCACCCGGGAAATCCTCTAGAGCGTTTCTTTGAGTTGCTGCAGGATGGCGGGGTTCTCCAGGGTGGACACATCCTGGGTGACCTCTTCTCCCTTGGCGATGACGCGCAGCAGGCGGCGCATGATCTTGCCCGAGCGCGTCTTGGGGAGGTTATCGCCAAAGCGGATTTCCTTGGGCTTGGCGATGGGGCCGATTTCCTTGCTCACCCAGTTGCGCAGGTCGGCGGCAATTCTTTTGGCGTCCTCCCCTGTGGGACGCGCCTGCTTCAACACCACATAGGCCACGATGGCTTCGCCGGTCATGTCGTCAGGGCGCCCCACCACGGCAGCTTCTGCCACCAGGGGGTTGGCTACCAGGGCAGACTCGATTTCCATGGTGCCCATGCGATGGCCGGAAACGTTGAGCACATCGTCGATGCGGCCCGTGATGGTGAAATTGCCCGTGTCCTTGTTGCGGATGGCACCGTCGCCAGCCAGGTAATACCCCTTGAGTTCATCCGGGTAATAACTTTTCCTGAAGCGCTCGGGATCGCCCCAGATGGTGCGAATCATGGAGGGCCAGGGCCGCTTGACCACCAGGATGCCCCCCTGTCCGTTGGGCACATCCTGCCCCGTCTCGTCCACGATGGCCGCTTCGATGCCCGGCAACGGCAAGGTGCAGGAACCTGGCACCAGGGGTGTTGCCCCGGGCAGTGGGGTAATCATGTGGCCGCCCGTTTCCGTCTGCCAGAAGGTATCCACGATGGGGCAGCGCTCGCCGCCTACATTGCGGTAGTACCACATCCAGGCTTCCGGATTGATGGGCTCGCCCACCGTGCCCAGCAAACGCAGGCTGGACAGGTCGAAATGGCGCGGATGGGTGTCCGGGGCCGTATCGGCGGCCTTGATGAGGGAACGGATGGCCGTGGGGGCAGTGTAGAACACGCTGACCCGATGGCGCGCAATCATCTCCCAGAACCGTCCGGCGTGGGGATAGGTAGGTACGCCTTCAAACACGATTTCAGTGGCGCCCACGGCCAGGGGGCCGTATGCCACATAGGAGTGTCCCGTCACCCAGCCGATGTCGGCGGTACACCAGAACACATCAGCTGGCTTGATGTCGAACACCCACTTCATGGTGAGCGCCGCCCACAGCAGGTAACCGCCGGTGGCATGCTGCACGCCCTTGGGTTTGCCCGTGGAGCCGGAGGTATAGAGCACGAACAACGGATGCTCGGCGCCCACCCATTCGGGTTCGCAGGTGTCGGGCTGTTGGGCCTCTGTGTCATGCATCCAGCGGTCGCGCCCGGCCATCCAGGGAATCTCGCCGCCGGTGCGGCGGTAGACGATGACGTGCTTCAGGGCCGCGCAGCCTCCCAGCGCCAGGGCCTCGTCCACGATGGACTTGAGCGGCAGGCTCTTGCCGCCGCGTCGTTGTTCATCGGCGGTGATGAGGGCCACGGCGCCCACGTCCACGACGCGCTCCTGCAGGGATTTGGCGGAAAAACCGCCAAACACCACCGAATGGGTGGCCCCGATGCGGGCGCAGGCCTGCATGGCCACCACCCCTTCCACCGACATGGGCATGTAGATGACCACCCGGTCGCCCTTGCCCACCCCCAGCGCTTTCAGTCCGTTGGCAAAACGACAGACCCGCTGCGTCAGTTCCTGGTATGTCACCCGGGTGACGGCGCCGTCATCCGCTTCGAAAATCAGTGCCGTTTTGTGCGCATTGCCGTTTTGCAGGTTGCGGTCCAGGCAGTTGTAGGAGGCGTTGGTGAGACCGTCTTCAAACCATTTGAAAAAAGGCGCCCGGGATTCGTCCAGCACCCGCGTGAAGGGACGCTGCCAGTACAAGGTTTCACGCGCCAGGCGGCCCCAGAAGGCATCGGGGTCGCGGCGTGCCTCGGCACAAAGCGCGTTGTAGGCATCCATGCCGGAAATATTGGCCTGGGCCACAAAGGCCGGTGCTGGCGGAAAGACACGTTCTTCATGGAGCAATGCTTCGGTGGACATGAAACCTCCCTCTCAATTTATTCGTGTTTTGGATTTCCGGCCCTTGAGACAGGCAGGGAACCGGCATTATAACGCTATCGATCCGTGAACTCTTATATCATACATAAGGGCAACCCCGGCCCTTTCTGGTAGAGTCTCGAGTCTGGACCTCAATTTCCGGGAGTTGCCGCCGTGACCACCACCATTCGCGAAGAAGATCTCATCCAAAGCATTGCCGACAGCCTGCAATACATTTCCTTCTACCACCCCGTGGATTACATCCAGGCCCTGGGTGCCGCCTATGAGCAAGAACAGTCGCCTGCCGCGCGCGACGCCATCGCTCAGATCCTCACCAATTCACGCCTGTGTGCCGAAGGCCGGCGCCCCATCTGCCAGGATACCGGCATCGTCAACGTGTTCCTCAAGGTGGGCCTGGAGGTGCGTCTGGCGTTGTCAGGCACCCTGGAAGACGCCGTCAATGCGGGCGTGCGGCGGGCCTACCTCGACCCCGACAACCCCCTGCGCGCCTCCATCCTGTCCGACCCGGCGGGCAAACGCAACAACACCCGGGACAATACCCCAGCGGTGATCCATGTGTCACTGGTGCCGGGAAACCGGCTGGACGTGACGGTAGCAGCCAAGGGCGGCGGCTCGGAGAACAAGTCCAAGTTCGTCATGCTCAACCCCTCGGATTCCATCGTGGACTGGGTTCTCAAGACTGTGCCCACCATGGGTGCGGGCTGGTGCCCCCCGGGCATGCTGGGACTGGGCATTGGCGGCACGGCAGAAAAGGCCATGCTGATGGCCAAGGAATCGCTGATGGACCCCATCGACATGACGGCCCTCAAGGCGCGCGGTCCCAAAAACCGCATCGAGGAGCTGCGCATCGAACTGTTCGACAAGGTCAACGCGCTGGGCATCGGCGCCCAGGGTCTGGGCGGGTTGTCCACCGTGCTGGACGTGAAGATCCTGGATTACCCCACCCATGCCGCCTCCCTGCCGGTGGCCATGATCCCCAACTGCGCCGCCACCCGCCATGCGCATTTCGTCCTGGACGGCTCGGGCTCGGTCAGCCTCACGCCGCCCTCGCTCAAGGATTGGCCCCAGGTGACC
>JAJZHC010000028.1 GCA_021804705.1 Pseudomonadota bacterium | reverse complement strand
TTCCTGCAGCGAATGGGTGAAGAAACTGTAACGGTTACGGCCGCTGTTCTTGGCGGCATACATGGCCTGATCGGCATTGCTGATCAGGGGTTCGATGTCACTGGCATCGACGGGATACACTGTGATTCCAATACTGGCAGAAATATAGACCTGGCCCTTGACTTCAGAAATCTGAAAGGGCTCGGCCAGGCGATCCAGAATGACCTGGGCAATCTTTTCCACATGGTCCGTACTATGCAACTGGGGCAGGATGACGGTAAATTCATCACCCCCCAGACGCGCCACGGTGTCTGATTTACGCACACAGGAGACAATGCGGCTTGCGGCCTCCATCAACAGAAAGTCTCCGGTCTGGTGCCCCAAGGTGTCGTTGACCTCCTTGAACCGGTCAAGGTCGATGAACAGGACACAGACGATGGAACCATCACGTTCGGCGCGCTTGATTTCGTGACTGAGCAGGTCATAGAACATGTTGCGGTTGGGCAATTCGGTCAACTGGTCAAAGTTGGCCTGGCGCCAGATCAATTCATTGGTCCGCTTCTTTTCAGTGATGTCGCGGGTCACCCCCAGCAGCGCCGTCACTTCCCCCCTGGCGTTGCGCAACGGGGTTGCATGGGTTTCCAGCCAGCGCTGAGCGCCCTTTTTGCCCACCATGGGAAACTCGATGGTACCGCTGTCCCCGGCACAAACACTTCGGTGAAATTCGCGGAAGGCCCCCAGATGTCCGGGATCGACGAATTCTTCAAAGCCGGACTGCTGCGCTTCGCGCAGGCTGTCCACCTCCAGCATGGCCAATCCGGCAGGGTTGATATGAATCAGCTTGCCTGAAGGCGAGACCACTTTCACGCATTCGGGCTCGGCCTCCAGGATGGCCTTGAGAAAGTCGTTTTGGGCCTTGATGGTCTCGGAGGCACGCTTGCGTGAAGCCTCACGATCAAAAACATCCAGCGCGTAGGACACATCGCGTGCCATTTCTTCGAGCAGGCGGACGATGGTGTCGTCGAAGGCTTCGGCCTCATCGTGATACACCGTCAGGACAGCATAGGGTTTGCCCTTGCGCAGGATGGGAAAGGACCCCATGGAACGCCAGGGTGCTGCTTCCTGGCCCAGCGCGTTGACGGTGACGGCTTTCTGCGACTGCCAGGCAGCTGCAGCGGGATGGCTGGCGCCAGACGATGCAACCGCTGTGGAAATGAGCATGCCTGCAAGGGCTTCCTGCCCCAAACCATGGGCGGCAACCGGGATGAGCTGCCTGCTGCTGCGCTCTCGCCCCACCCAGGCCAGCTTCATTCCGCCCAAATCCACTGCCATCCGGCACACCATTGGAAATAGCGCCTTTTCATCCTCCATGCGCACGATGGCCTGGTTGACTTCGCTTAACGCCTTGTAGATTCTGGATTGTCGTTCCAGTCGCGCCTCTGCAAGCCAGCGCGCACTGACATCGCGCACCAGCGCAAAGATGGTTTTTTCGCCTTCCTGCATGACGCCAGTGGCGTGAATCTCGACGTGAAAGGTGGTGCCGTCCTTGCGCCGATGCGTACCGGCAATCTGGATGGTCTTGCCAGGCTCGATTCCGGACCAAAGATGCATTGCGGAAGGCAGATCGAAATCCTGTTCGATGTCCAGCACCGACATGCCCACCAGCTCGTGGGCGGCATAGCCCAAACTGGCGGCGGCGTTACGGTTGGCATCGGTGATCCTTCCCTGCAGATCATGAGCAAAAAATGCGTCTGGTGCCTGTTCCAGAAAAACCCTGAATTTGTCGCTGCCCGTCATCTAAATGGTCTCAATGAGCCGTCTGGCGCATTGTAATCCAGAATCTGTGTGATCTATCTATTTGATTCGCTGGCAATGTCAGGGTGTTTTTCGCGCACGATCTCGCCGATCAGCCGCATGACCTCCAGGCTGCTGGCTTCTGTCTCTTCCAGAACCGTCATGATCTGGTCTTGCAGGCTCTGGTTGGACTGCCATGCACCGTCCATCAATTGCACCATCTGGTGCACGCTGTCATGGACCTTGCGATGGGGGGCTGCGATGGTCTTGTAGGAACCGAGGTGACCGAACAGGTCCTTCCCGGGCCCTTCATACCACTTGCCCAGGCGACAGCTGTGGTGATCCACCCCAACCGCCTGCAGACACTCCGCGCTGGGTTCGTTGAGCGTGACATACGCACGCTGCTTGTAGACGACATGATCCACCTTGACCAACGACGAGAAGCTCAAGTCATGTGCATAGTCCGCGTTGGCCCTTGTTTGGGAGGAGGAGCGATGGAATTCGTTGAAGCGCGTTTCCATCTGCGCAATCACCGTTTGCGACGCTGCGGCGCTGGTGCGCATTTCTTCAGACTCCACCTGCATTTGCGACGCTTCGGTCTGCAGCGTTTCCATGATCTTGCCGATGGACTTGGACGCCAGCTTGGTATTCTCGGCCAGCTTGCGCACTTCGTCAGCAACGACGGCAAAGCCGCGTCCGGCTTCGCCCGCCCGCGCAGCCTCGATAGCGGCATTCAGTGCCAGGAGATTGGTTTGATCCGCAATGGTATTGATCAATTCCACGGCGCTGCTGATTTCCGCACCGCGCGAATTGAGTTGGGTGATAATTTCATTGGCACGTACGATGCGCTCCCCGATGCCCGTGAGACGATCCACCACTTCATGGACGAGTACCTTGCCCGCCTCTGCATCCTCGCAGGTGCGGCTGGCGAGATCCGTAACCACCTGCATCCGGTCTGTGATGACCTTGAGATCTTCCTGGGTGGAGGCGAGGTTATGCAGCAAATTGGAAGTATTGAGATGGTGGGCACGCGAGATCAGGCCGTTGTGCATGGACGCCCGCTTCTGCGCAGCCATGCTTTCCAGCAGCACGTTCTGGTTTTGCAACCCTTTCTTGAAGCCCCCATGCAAACCCGAGTCCAGGGTCTGACGGTAGAATTTTCCTTCAAGATTGCTGCGGAACGTGGTTTCCTGCTCGCGAAAGAAAGCCCCCAATTGATCCAGCATATCGTTGAGGCTCCAGCACACCCGGCCCAACTCGCCTTGATCCGAGACTTCAGTGATGCGGTTGTTGAACCGCCCCTGCGCCACCTCCTCGATCAGCGCGTGAAGTTTATGCAAGGGTGCCACCCACTGTCGCACCATGACCTGACCCGCCAGCGCGGCTGCAGCCGCGAGCAGGGGAAACAACAGCAGCAGTGGATTGAAAGGCAGCCAGACCAGGCTGGCGCCCACCAGCAGCAGCGCTGCCAGCGCATTCATCCACAGCAATGCAACGATCCTAGATTGAAAGGATGAATTCGTCATAACTCAGGCCTTTCCCGGTCAGGGTTGTTTGCAAAAGCGCGGTGGATGCGGCGATGGCATCCCGTGCCCCGACCCGCTGTTCTTCAGCCAGCATGGCGCGATACAGTTCGCTGATGGTTTGTACGGCTTCAGCACGCGGCCTGCGACGCACCGAGAAATAACCTTCGATCACCCCCTTGGGGTCGAACAGTGGGGTAATATTGGCAAACACCCAGTAGAAACTGCCGTCCCTGGCCAGGTTTTTGACGTAGGCAAAGCACTCGTTGCCGGATTCGATCCGTTCCCAGAGTAATTTGAACAGCGCCCGGGGCATGTCGGGATGACGTATGATGTTGTGCTGTGCGCCCAGCAACTCCTGCTCGCCATACCCTGAAAACTCGATGAAAGTGCGATTGCCGTAAGTGAGTCGACCCTTCAGGTCCGTGGTGGAAACAATGAAATCATCCTCCCGCATCACCCGCTCGACCGAACTGGGCATGGTTTTGTTTTTCATTACAGGTATCCGTGCGACGAGCAATTATCCAGAACTTTCAATCTTGATATCGATCAATTTCTGGAGTTCTTTAGGTAGAATCAAGGATGTTTTCTTAAAATGATCTTCAAAATGGTGTCCAGTCATGTCTGTTCGTATCCCGCGGGGCTTGCGCTCTTGCCTGATTCTTGTAATGTCCACCGTCTGCGCGGCACCCTCCTGGGCAGATAACCTGCTCGAAACCTATCGCCAGTCCTTTGCCACAGACCCCACGCTTGCCCAGGCCAGGGCGAGCCTCGACGCCGAGATGCAGAGCCGGCCCCTGGCCCGCTCTGCCCTGTTGCCGCACATGGGACTGGCCACCGGTTTTGGAGAAAACACCGCCAACATTACGGGCCTGGGCAATCCCATTTCGCAAAGCTATCCATCCAATAACTTTAGCGTCAACCTGACCCAAACGGTGTTCAACGGCCAGGCCTGGAGCGCGCTGGCCCAGGCCGATAGCCGCATCCAGGCCAGCGAAGCCGCCCTCGTCTATGCCGAACAGCAACTGGCCCTCAAGGTGGCCACTGCTTATTTTGGCGTATTGCAGGCCGAGGCCCAGGAACGGGTGGCCGTGGAGCAGGAAAAACTGCTGGACAATATCAACCAGCAAACCAGGGCCACCCTGGAAGTCGGCACCGGCGACATCATCGCCGTTCATGAAGCCCAGGCCCGTCTGGACGCCGCACGCTCTGATCTCGTCAAGGCACATAACGCCGTCACGGTGGCGCGCCGCAGCCTGCAACGTCTGACCCACCAGCCCGTGGGTCGCCTGGACGACCTGGGCCATTTCGAAGCGATGCCGCCACAACCGGCCAAGAGCGAGCCCTGGGTGGAAACGGCGCTGGCCAATCAGCCCCTCCTCCATCAAAACGAGGCGCAATTGCGCATCGCGCAGGAGCAGGTGGAATACAACCGCCGCGCCCGCTGGCCCGTGGTCAGTCTGCAGGGCGTCTCACAACATACCCTGGGATCGCCCTTCCCCAATCTGGACATCAACCAGAAGGGGGCGAGCCTGAATCTCTCCATGCCGATTTTCGATGGCGGGCAGATTTCCGCTTCGGTGGACCAGGCCCAGGCCCAGGCCCAGGCCAGCGTTCAGGCTCTGGCGGGGCTGCGCGATGAAGTGACGCTCAACACCCAGACCGCCTTCCTCAACCTGCAGGACAGTGTGGCCCAATTACAGGCGGCCGAGGTGGCTGCCAGCTCGGCAAAAGTCTCGCTGGAGGGTACGCGCGCGGGTTTTGAAGTGGGAACCCGTTCCATCATTGACGTGTTGAATGTGGCCACGGATTTCATTCGTGCCGAACAGAACTATAATGTGGCGCTCTATGCTCATGTGGTATCGCGGGTCAACCTCAAGGCCGCTGCTGGTATCCTGACGGTGGCCGACCTGGAATCCATCAACACGCTGCTCAGCCATGCGGCTCAATGACGATTGCACCTAGCCATCAGGAAGGAGTATGACCGTGGACTTATCCAACATTACCGGGGCCAAGGGCCAGATCCTGAGGGTCTACGGACGAATCATCGACGTGATCGTGGTGTTTCTCATCCTGGTCATGTTGCTCACGTTGGGCGTGGCCTTCGTCGGGGTGCTCTACGACCTGTACGATGCCCTGAGCAACCTGCGCCACGAGGTGGCCATCCAGACCCTGGTCATTTCCATCCTGTCGGTCTTTGTACTCATCGAGTTATTCCGCACATTCACCGACTACCTGGAATTTCACCGCATCCGCCTGCGTGTATTGACCGAAGTGGCCATCGTGTTCATCCTGCGGGACATTTTCATAGGCCTCTACAGCCACAGCCTGTCGTGGCAGGACATCCTGGCACTAGCGGCACTACTGGCCGTGCTGGTGTCCGCGCGCATTGCCTCGGTCTACTTTACCCCCGGCAAGAAGGGTGAGGAATAACTTCCCATGACCTCCTTCCTGTTCCAGTTGGCAACCCGCTTTTTTTCCGCCTTGTGGCACCTGCTGGATACGGGTCGGCGCGTCTTTTCAAACCTGCTGTTCCTGCTGTTCGTCGCGATGGTTGTGGCTGCCCTGATCTACAGCATGCCCCCACGCCTGGAAGGCAAAACGGCTTTGGTGCTGAACCTCAAGGGAAACCTCGTGGAGCAGCATGCCGCCAACCTGGACGCCCGCCTGCTGGCCGACATGGGTGACGGGCTGGAACAGGGAGACATCCAGCTGCGTGACATCCTGCTCGTACTGGAGGCGGCGGCGCACGACCCCAAAATCACCTCCCTCGTGCTGCTGCCCGATGACATGCGCACGGCCGGACTGCCCATGCTGCGCGAAGTGGCCGCCGCACTGGATCGCTTCAAGGCCAGTGGCAAGCCCGTGGTGGCCTGGGGCTCATCATACGATCAGCGCCAGTACTTTCTGGCCGCCCACGCCAACGATGTGTATCTGGACCCCATGGGCCACATCCTTCTGGAAGGGTTTGGACATTACCGCAACTACTATCGCGACGCCCTCGACAAACTGGGCATTACCGTCAACCTCATGCGCGTGGGCACCTACAAGAGCTTTGCTGAGCCTTTTGTGGGAAACGGGCCATCTCCGGCTGCGCTCGAGGCAGACCGCACGCTCTTTGCCGCGCTGTGGACCGCCTATACCGACGATGTGGAAAAAGCGCGCCATCTGCCTGGCGGAAGCGTACAACACGCCATAGATGCCCTGCCCCAATCCCTGACCGACATGCATGGCGATGCTGCAAAACTGGCGCTTTCAACCCATTGGGCGGATGGGCTCAAGACCCGCGACGAACTGCGCCAGCTGATGATTGCCAAGGGAATCGAAGACGGCGAAACCAGAAGTTTCAGGCAAATTTCCTTTGAGGATTATCTGGCCCGCCAAAAAACCAGAACGCGTGGCGATGCCGTGGCCGTCATCGTCGCCGAAGGCGAAATTCGCGATGGCAAGGCGCCTGCGGGTGAGGTGGGCGGACTCTCCACCGCAACGTTGATTCGCACGGCCCGCGAAGACGATCAAATCAAGGCCGTGATCTTGCGCGTCAACTCACCCGGCGGTAGCGCCTACGCCTCCGAACTGATCCGTCGCGAACTGGAACTGACACGCGCCGCCGGCAAACCTGTAGTCGTTTCCATGAGCAACCTCGCGGCTTCGGGCGGCTACTGGGTGTCGCTCTCGGCGGATGAAGTCATCGCAGACCCCACCACCGTCACGGGCTCCATCGGCGTGTTTGCCCTCTTTCCCACGGCAGACCGGATGATGGGCAAGATCGGCATCCATACCGATGGCGTCACCACCACCTGGCTTGCCGATGCCCAGAACCCGTTGCGTCCGCTCGACCCCCGCTTTGAAGCACTGGTGCAAAGCAGCGTCAACCATATTTACGACGATTTCACTGCCAAGGCAGCGGCGGCGCGCAAAACCACGTCGCAAAAAATCGATGCCGTGGCGCAGGGACGCGTGTGGACCGGCCAGCAAGCCCTGGAACGTGGCCTGGTGGACCGGGTAGGCAGCTACAGCGATGCGCTGCAGTCCGCCGCAACCCGCGCCAGGCTGGGGCCGGATTATCGCGTCGCCTACCTGGACCCCAAGCCCACGGGCCTGGATCGCTGGACCCAATGGCTGGGGTTTTCCAGGACGCGGCTTGCGCGCCAGGCGCTTCAGGGGCATCTGGACCCGACGGGCATGCTACCCGACCCGGCCCGGAACATCGTGGCCTCCCTGTCCTGGCTTTCGCAACTGGCAGACGGCCACAGCGCATTTCTGGCGTTGACCCATTGTCTGTGCCAGGCTCCCTGAGCCGCAAGGCCAACTCACATTACTTCACCAATCCCAACACTTTGGAATGCCAAAAGGGGTTAAGCTGATCCGCTGATTTTGCACTTCACCTGCGGAGACCCTGATGAATGCATTGAAAAAGCTGAATGCCCTGGGCCAATCGATCTGGCTGGACTATATCGACCGCCAACTGCTCAACAGCGGCACATTGCACCGATTGATCTCACAGGATGACCTGAAGGGATTGACCTCCAACCCCGCCATTTTCGAGAAGGCCGTGGCCACGGATGAGGCCTACGCCAAGGATCTCGGAGATGGTACCGGCCAGCTCCAGGATGCAGAAAAAATCTTTGAGCGGCTGGCCATCGCCGACATCCAGGCTGCCGCAGACATTCTCTATCCTGTATATGAGCACACCATCCACCGCGACGGCTATGTTTCGCTGGAGGTTTCTCCCAAACTGGCCTACGACACCGAGGGCACCATTCAGGATGGCCGCAGGCTATGGCGGGCCGTTCACCGCGAAAACCTGATGATCAAGGTTCCAGCCACAGAGCAGGGGCTACCTGCAATCACCGCCTTGCTCTCTGAGGGGATTAACGTCAACGTCACGTTACTGTTTTCGCGAACCATGTATGGTCGGGTGACAGAGGCCTGGCTGTCCGGCCTGGAGCAGTTTGCCCTGCAGGGCGGGCGGTTGGAAAAACTTGCCAGTGTGGCCAGTTTTTTTGTCAGTCGGGTAGACAGCGCCGTAGACCCCTTGATCCTTGCCCGCATCAAGCAAACCGAAGACCCGGCGTTACAGGCCGCCTTGCACAACCTGTTGGGTCAGGCTGCCATCGCCAATGCCAAGCTGGCCTACCACCAGTACCGGCAAATGGTGGATGGCGCGCGCTGGCGCGCGCTGGCAAAAAAAGGAGCGCAATCGCAACGTCTGCTGTGGGCCAGCACTGGTACCAAAAACCCGGCCTATAGCGACATCCTCTATGTGAAAGCCCTGATCGGCCCGGACACGGTGAATACGGTTCCGCCTGCCACGCTGCAGGCTTTTGCCGACCATGGCGTGGCGCATGCCACGCTGGAGGAAGGCCTGGAACAGGCGCGCGCAACCGAATCCAGCCTGCGAGACCTTGGCATTTCCATGGAAGAGGTCACCCGCAAACTTCTGACGGAAGGCGTGGTCCTGTTTGCCGACGCCTATGCCAAGCTTCTGAATGCCATCATGAGCCACACCCAACCATGAAAAATGATCCGAAGTCCATCGAGTTCCATTATGAAAAGCTGGGGTGCGACGCGACGACGCTGCGGCATTCGCTTTCCAACCGCCTGACCTACACCGTCGGCAAAGACCCGATCACGGCAACCGAACGGGACTGGTTCCAGGCGGTGTCTTACATGATCAGGGATCGTCTGGCCGAACGCTGGATGGAAACCATGCGCGGTTATTATCGTGACGACGCCAAACGCATCTACTATTTTTCACTGGAATTCCTTGTAGGACGCATGCTGGTCAACAGCCTCTCCAATCTTGGCTTCCATGACGAATGTCAAAAGCTGATGGACGAGTTGGGCCTGGATCTGGATGCGCTGCGCGAAGTCGAGCAAGACGCCGCCCTGGGCAATGGTGGCCTTGGAAGACTGGCAGCCTGTTTTCTTGATTCCATGGCGACATTGGGACTGCATGGCTATGGCTATGGCATTAGGTACGAATATGGCATGTTCAATCAAAGAATCATGAATGGAGAACAGGTCGAGCATCCGGACAACTGGCTGCGCTACGGCAATCCATGGGAGTTTTCCAGGCCCGAGGTGATCTACCCGGTAAAATTCTTTGGCAAGGTCATGGAATATAACGACGACGCTGGGCACAATCGCCATCACTGGGTGGATACCGAGGAAGTGATGGCCATGGCCTTTGACACGCCCGTTCCCGGATATGGCAACGACGTGGTCAACAATCTGCGTCTATGGACGGCCAAGGCCACCCGTGACTTTGAACTGCGCTATTTCAACGAGGGAAACTACATCAAGGCGGTAGAGGACAAGAACGAATCGGAAAACCTTTCCAAGGTACTCTACCCGGATGACACCACCCTGATGGGACGAGAACTGCGTCTCAAACAGCAGTTCTTTTTTGTCAGTGCATCGCTGCAGGACATCCTGCACCGCTTTGGCAGATATCACACGGACTTTGACACCCTACCGGACAAGGTGGCCATCCAGCTCAACGACACCCACCCCTCCGTGGCCATTCCCGAGCTGATGCGCCTTTTAATGGATGTTCATCATGTGCCGTGGGATAAGGCATGGGGCATCACTCAGCGCGTTTTTTCGTACACCAATCACACCCTGATGCCCGAGGCCCTGGAAACCTGGCCGGTCAGCCTGTTTGAACGGATTCTGCCGCGCCATATGCAGATTATTTACGAAATCAACGCACGCTTCCTGAAAGATGTCATGCATCAAAACCCCGGCGATGGCGACATTCTGCGGCGCATGTCCATTATCAACGAAGATGGGCAACGCCACTTGCGCATGGCCCATCTTGCTATCGTGGGCAGCCATAAGGTCAATGGTGTGTCCCAGATCCACACCGAATTGATGAAACGTTCCATCTTCCATGATTTTGACCGGTACTTTCCGGGCAGGATCATCAATATCACCAACGGTGTGACGCCTCGCCTATGGTTAAAACAGGCCAACCCCCATTTGTCCGCCCTGATTTCTTCCAGGATAGGCGAGGACTGGGTGAGCGATCTCAATCAACTACGCCGGCTTGTCCCCCTGGCCGAGGACGCAGGGTTTCGAAGCGGGTTCATGGCGGCCAAACTTGCCAACAAAGAAAGACTGGCGAATCTCATTCAAGACCGGCTTGGGCTTGCGGTGGATCCGGATTCGTTGTTTGACGTTCAGATCAAGCGCATCCATGAATACAAGCGTCAATTGCTCAATGTGCTGCACATCGTGACACGCTACAACAGGATTCGCCATGGATTGGGTGAACTCACGCCACGGACCATGATTTTTGGCGGCAAGGCTGCCCCCGGGTACGTCATGGCCAAACGCATCATCCGGCTCATCAATGATGTCGCCGACATCGTCAATAACGATCCCGCCGTCAATCATCTTCTCAAAGTAGCGTTCATTCCGAATTACGATGTTTCCACCGCACTCGACATCATTCCGGCCGCAGATCTCTCCGAGCAGATCTCCACCGCAGGAACCGAAGCCTCGGGCACCGGAAACATGAAGCTTGCCATGAATGGCGCGTTGACGATCGGCACCCTGGATGGTGCCAACATCGAAATTCTGGAAGCTGTGGGTGAAGACAACATGTTCATTTTCGGCCTTGATGCCGGCCAGGTGGAACAATGTCGCCACGATTACAATCCCATGGAGTTTTACCACGCCAACGCCGAGCTAAAAACAACCCTGGACATGATTTCATCCGGATTCTTCTCTCCGGAAGAGCATCATCGCTATCAACCCCTGGTACACAGCCTGCTGCATCAGGGCGATCCGTACTTCATCCTGGCTGATTACGCATCGTATATCAGCACCCAGGAAAGCGTGGACCGGCATTACCGCGATCGTGATTCCTGGGCACGCAAGGCTATCCTCAACGTGGCCCACATGGGCAACTTTTCGAGCGATCGAACGATCATGCAATATGCAGAAAAGATCTGGCAGTTGAACAAACAATGATGACGCAACCCCGCCCATCCTGCCTCATTGGCGTAGGATGGGGTCCTTTCCGCACAGGGTTTCACTTTTGAACGAACGCAGTCTTTTCGAAAATGCCCTCGCGCACCATGCGGCGGGTCGACACGAAGAGGCAGAATCGGCATACCGTCACATTCTGGCCCTGGACCCACAACACCTCGATGCGCAGCATCATCTGGGCATTCTGCTCCATCAAATGGGACTGTCTCAGGACGGGATAGCACTGATTCTGCGCGGACTGGAGGCGCAGCCCGGGCATGCTGCGCGCTACAACGACCTGGGCAACGTTCTGACCCAGACAGGAGACCTGGTCCATGCGGCATCCGCATTCAGGATGTCGTTGGACTGCAACGACGCTGACGCCAACGTCTGGAATAACCTGGGATCGGTGTGGCATCGCCAGAACAACGTTGCCGAAGCCGAGTCTGCCTACCGCCAGGCGCTGCAACTCGCCGCCGATTTCGTGCCTGCACTGAGCAATCTGGCACGCCTGTTGGCTGAAACCGGACGCGACGAGGAATCGTCACTGTTGTCCTGCAGGGCCTTCGTGCAACCGCCGCTTACTGAAAAATCCCCGAAGCAGTTGGGTATTGCCTACTATCGCCTGGGACGCCTTACTGAAGCCGCCGACTGTTACCGTGCATGGCTACGGGCCGAGCCTGGACACCCCGTAGCGCTGCATTATCTTGCGGCCTGCTCCCGGGAACAGATTCCTGCACGGGCGTCTGACGATTTCATTACGACCCTGTTTGACGACATGGCCGACGCGTTTGACGAGAAACTTGTGGGCAGCCTGGATTACCGGGGGCCAGAGATCATCGCAAGCCTGCTGGAGAGGCATCTTGAACCGCACCGGGCACTGGACGTTCTGGACGGTGGCTGCGGCACGGGCCTGTGTGCCGCGGTGCTGGCGCCTTACGCACGCCGCATCACGGGGGTGGACCTTTCCGCCGCCATGCTGGCCAAAGCGCGCGAACGAGCGCGCTAC
>JAJZHC010000185.1 GCA_021804705.1 Pseudomonadota bacterium | reverse complement strand
GTGGCATTGAACTCAATGCAAGCGGGCATACCGTCGCCTGGAGCCTCTCGGATTATCTGGCATCACTTGAAAACGAGATGGACCAACGATTGAAACAGCAGGGCAACGCATGAATACCACGCCCGGGGCGCTTCTGCCCGATTTTGAAAGCGTCTTTGGCGAGATGGCCAAAGTGCGCGAGATGTTCAGGCCCACACTCTCGCTCGGTGAAAAGGGCAGGATCACCAGTATTGCCACCGGCATTGCAAAGGTTTCCGGACTTCCTGGCGTGGCCTATGAGGAGGTTCTGAAGTTTTCCGGAGATTTGTATGGCATTGCTTTCAACGTCGATGAAGACGAAGTCGGCGTTGTGCTTCTGGGCGACTACTGGCACCTGCACGCAGGTGATGCAGTGGAACGCAGGGGGCATGTGATGGACGTGCCTGTAGGAGATGGATTGATTGGACGAATCGTCAATCCATTGGGCCAACCCATAGACGGCAATGGACCGGTGCATTCCAGCACACGCCTGCCTATCGAACGCGCAGCGCCGCACATCATGGATCGCGCCGCTGTCACGGTGCCGTTACAAACCGGCATCAAGGTCATTGATGCGCTCATCCCCATTGGACGCGGCCAGCGCGAGCTGATCATGGGAGACCGTCAAACCGGAAAAACCGCTATTGCACTCGATACGATTCTCAACCAGCGTCACAACAACATCGTGTGCGTTTATTGCGCCATCCACCAGCGCGCGTCCGGAATCGCAAAAGTCATCGGCTCGCTTCGCGAAGGCGGTGCGCTGGATTACACCGTCGTTGTCGTCGCGGAAGGCAATGATCCGCCTGGCTTGGCCTACATTGCCCCCTATGCCGCCACCAGCATCGCCGAGCATTTCATGGAACAGGGTCGCGATGTGCTCATCGTCTACGACGACCTCACCCAGCATGCGCGCGCCTATCGCGAACTGTCCCTGCTGCTGCGACGACCGCCTGGTCGCGAGGCTTTTCCCGGTGACATCTTCTACATTCATTCACGACTTCTGGAACGTGCAACGCACCTGCGCCCCGACCTTGGCGGAGGATCACTGACGGCATTGCCCATTATTGAAACCCAGGCACAGGACATTTCGGCCTACATTCCAACCAATCTGATTTCCATCACGGATGGGCAGATCTATCTCTCTCCGACCCTGTTTGAATTGGGCACCCTTCCTGCAATCGATGTCGACAGATCCGTGTCGCGCGTCGGCGGCAAGGCGCAACGCTCGGCATATCGTGCCGTTGCGGGCGATCTCAAGCTGACCTATGCCCAGTTTTCAGAACTGGAAGCATTTGCGCGATTTGGGGCTCGTCTTGATGAAAACACGCGCAGCATCCTGGATCATGGACGGCGAATCCGTGCCTGCCTGAGGCAGCCGGAATTTGCGCCAGTGTCCATGGTTGCGCAAATTGCCGTTCTGCTGGCATTAACAGCCGGCCTCTTCGACCCGGTGCCCCTGGAACAGATGAAGGCAGCCGAGCAAGCCGTGCGTGATGCCTCAGCCGCCATACCAGCGACAATCTGCACGCGACTCGACACCGCAGATACCTTGCAGGATGAAGACCGGGCCGCCGTCCTCCAGATGGCCCGAAAGGCGCTTTCCCCATTTCAACCCAAAGCGGAATCGGGAGAGGTGCTGTGAGCGATACCGCTGCAAATCTGCGCCACAAGATAGACGGCGCCAGGGAACTACGATCCGTGGTTCGCACGATGAAGGCCATGGCCGCATCGAGCATTGGGCAATATGAAAACGCTGTACGCTCCCTGGATGAATATTATCGGACAGTACAGTTGGCCCTGGCCGCAAGCTTCAGGCAGGGTAGCCCCCAAGCCGCGGGCTCATCCAAAACCAGGCAGCATGCATCCGAAACCACCGTGGCGATCGTTTTTGGTTCTGACCAGGGCCTGGTGGGGCAATTCAATGAAATGATGGTGGCATTTGTCGGGGATACACTGAAAACATTTCCAGAGCGACAGGTCGTTTGGTCCGTTGGTGAGCGCATGGCGTCCCGCCTTGCAGACACCGGTCTTGCGCCAGAAAAAAGTTTCATGCTTCCAAACGCCATCAGCGCCATCACCCTGCTGATCGAACAGATTCTGCTGGAGGTGGAATCCCGGCGTACAACAGCAGGATTAACGCAGGTTTACCTCTTTCACAACCATCCCGAACCCGGCGCGCCATGTTTGCCCCAATGCCAGAGACTGCTGCCGCTGGATGATTCGTGGCAGCAGGATGTGGCTTCAATTCCATGGCCCACCGGAAATCTGCCCCAGGTCATCCATGCCGACGGACGCGCACTTCTGGCGTTTGTCCGGGAGTATCTCTTCGTATCGCTTTTCAGGGCCTGTGCCGAATCCCTTGCAAGCGAAAATGCCAGTCGTCTGGCGGCGATGCAACGGGCTGAGAAAAACATCGACGACATCCTGGAGGGGCTCCAGCAGTCGTTTTACCGATTGCGGCAGAGCAGTATCGACGAGGAGCTGTTCGATGTTGTCTCTGGATTTGAAGCGTTGTCGCTTGCGGGAAACGCGCCTCGCATACGGGGTTGACCTTACTTGTATCCCACCCCCGGGAGGTGCAGAATCATTCTATGTATTTGAGATAACAAGGAGAATGCCGTCATGTCTGCCTTTCTGAACGATGCCACCCCTAACGAAAAACTGGTTGCCGACCTCAAGGCCGTGGTCGCCGACGCCGAAGAAATCCTGCGGGCCACGGCCTCGCAGACCGGCGACAAGGTCAGCGAGCTGCGCAGCCGCATCGAAGCGCGTCTGGCCAGCACCCGCGCGCGCCTGTCCGAGGCCGAACGCACCCTGGTGGAAAAGGGTCGCGCCGCGGCACGCGCCACCGACCACTTCGTCCATGAAGAGCCCTGGAAATCCGTGGGCATTGCGGCCCTGGTGGGGCTTGCCATGGGCGTCCTCATCGGCCGACGCTGATCGCCCAATCCATGGCTGAAGAAGGTCACAGCGCCGGCCTGAT
>JAJZHC010000184.1 GCA_021804705.1 Pseudomonadota bacterium | reverse complement strand
CAATCTCAAACTGGCCATGGAACCAGGGCTGTACGAACGCCTGGGCGAGATGACCCGCGCCGTCACAGAGGGCATCGTGCGCATCGGCCAGGAGCACGGCTTTGCGCTCTCCACCTGTTCATTGGGCGGCATGTTTGGCATCTATTTCAGAGAGGCGTTGCCCACCAACCTGGGCGAAGTCCTGACTTCAAACAAGGAGCGCTTCAGGCACTTTTTTCACGGCATGCTGGATGCAGGCGTCTACCTTGCGCCTTCTGCCTTCGAAGCGGGCTTTGTATCCTCGGTCCATGGCACGACCGAGCTGGAACAAACGCTGGATGCGGCCAGGACCGTGTTCGGGCATCTCGACTAGACACCATGTCGCTCTTCCAGAAAGCCGAGTTTTTCACCACCGTCAACGATTGGGCCGGACTGCCGCCGGATGACGGCGTGGAAGTGGCCTTTGCGGGCCGCTCCAATGCAGGAAAGTCCAGCGCCATCAATGTGTTGGCCAATCGTTCCCGGCTGGCGTACACCAGCAAGACACCCGGACGCACCCAGCACATCAATTTCTTCGGCCTGGGGGAACAGCGCTATCTGGTGGATTTGCCCGGTTATGGCTATGCCAAGGTACCGCTGGCCGTCAAACATCACTGGCAAGTCCTGCTTTCGGACTATCTGGTGGCCCGAAAATCGTTACGTGGCCTGGTGGTGCTGATGGATATCCGGCACCCGTTGACGGACCTGGATCGTCAACTCCTGGACTGGTTTCTGCCCAGCGGTAAACCCGTGGTGGTTTTGCTGACCAAATCAGATAAATTGGGCCGGGGGGCCAAACTGCAGATCCTGCGCGAAGTCAGGGAAAGCCTGGCAGACTTTGGGCAACGCCTTGAAGTCATTGCCTTTTCAAGTATGTCTCGGGAGGGTCTGGAAGCCGCCGATGCAGCGATCACCCGCCTGTACCAACCGCAGCAGGCCTGAACATAAAAAAATGCCCCTGTGGCGGGGAACGCATCACAGGGGCGAATGCCATTCAAAGTGGCATCGCCTGCCCTAGGGAGAAGACAGGCGTTGGGACTTGCACCAACCAGTTGTCAGAGTCCCCAAGGTCGGTTAAGTTCCCTCATTTCATCCTGACCGAGAATTCAACATGGAAACTCTAGGCCGCTTTCCTGGACGCAGACTGCGCCGCAACCGCCATGACGCATTTTCGCGCCGAATGGTTCAAGAGCATCGCCTGAGCGCCGACGATCTGATTTACCCTGCCTTCGTCGTTGCCGGCCAGAATCGCGAAGAACCGGTGAGTTCCATGCCGGGCATCCATCGCCAAACCCTGGACCATCTGCTCGTCACCGCCGAACGCTGCCTGACCCTGGGCATACCGGCCATGGCCCTGTTTCCGGTGATTGACCCCGCCCTCAAGTCTCTGGACGCCAGCGAAGCCTGGAACCCTGAAGGCCTGTTACCCCACACCGTGCGCGCCCTGAAGCAACGCTTTCCCGAGTTGGGCATCATTACCGACGTTGCGCTCGACCCCTACACCAGTCACGGCCAGGATGGCATCATCGATGCACAGGGCTATGTGCAAAACGACGTGACCCTGGAAGCTTTGGTGCGCCAGGCTGTGGTGGAGGCTGCCGCTGGCGCGGATATCGTGGCGCCCTCGGACATGATGGATGGACGGGTGGGCCGGATTCGCGCGGCGCTGGACGGCAACCAGTACATCCA
Source organism: Pseudomonadota bacterium (assembly GCA_021804705.1). Taxonomy (GTDB): domain Bacteria; phylum Pseudomonadota; class Gammaproteobacteria; order Burkholderiales; family Ferrovaceae; genus JAJZRV01. The sequence goes on along the minus strand of JAJZHC010000184.1, from coordinate 1,308 downwards.
TACCCGTATCCTGGCCTACTCTGCCAAATACGCTTCTGCCTTTTACGGGCCCTTCCGCGATGCCGTGGGCTCTGCCAAAAACCTGGGTAAAGGCAGCAAGGAAACCTATCAAATGGATCCGGCCAACTCCGACGAGGCATTATGGGAGGTGGGCCTGGACCTGGAAGAAGGCGCCGACATGGTCATGGTCAAACCCGGACTACCCTATCTCGACATTATCCACCGCATCAAGGACGCATTCGGGGCACCGACCTTTGCCTACCAGGTCAGCGGTGAATACGCCATGCTGCGCGGGGCCATTGATGCAGGATGGCTGGACGAGCGCTGCATCCTGGAAAGCCTGCTTTCCTTCAAGCGCGCTGGCGCGGATGGTGTGCTGACCTATTTTGCCCTGCGCGCCGCCGAGATGCTCAAGTCGGCGTAGACAGCGGCGCCAACAGGGTTTCCACCTGGATCATGCTGGCCCGTTCCACGGCCCGGCCATCGCCGGTTTTTTGGGTGATCCGCTGCAGGTCCAGCGGCAACAGTGTGGCGTTGACCGAAATGCCTTGCATGACGAAGCTGATCACGCTGGCGTCCACGGCCCGATTGCCAATGCGCATCTTGCGGTCACCCATCTGGTAATTCCACCCGCGGTTCAGCAAAAACAGCTCGAGCGCCTTACCGTCGTCGGTGAACAATTGCAGGTTGATGTCGGAATGTGGTCCTGCCGTACCGGACAGTACCGAGCCCGTCAGCCAGGGATTGAAGGGTTCCAGCAGTCTCATGGCGGCCAGGGCGGCCTCGCGCAGTTCGCGCAGCACGGGCTCGCGTGTGTCCCGCTGATACAGCGCCTGCCAGCTTCTCAATGCTGCGTCGATCTCCCGATTATCAGGCAGTTGCTGGGTGCTGGGTGCCCCGGCCTGACGGGCTGCCTTGCGTTTTGCCGCAGAATAATCCTCGGTACCGTCCTCGGCCATGATCCGTGCGGCAAGGTAGGCCAGGTGCTCCCGATGATGATTGCGCTTGGCAGAGGCCATGTCTGCTCCTGGGGGCTAATGAACCTTGGCAGGATCTGAATAGAAATATTCAGTGATGCGGTTGGGCCCTGTCTCGTCAGGCTTTCCGGTATTGGGATCGATACTCATGACGGAAATGCCCGGAGGCACGATCTGGAGGCTTTCCGGGATGGTACGCAGGGCGCGTTCCATGTAGGTCATCCAGATGGGCAACGCGGCCTGTGCCCCGGTTTCACTGGCACCCAATGATGCCGGCTTGTCGAATCCCACCCAGGCCACGGCCACCAGACTGGGCTGGAACCCGGTAAAC
>JAJZHC010000183.1 GCA_021804705.1 Pseudomonadota bacterium | reverse complement strand
TGGCACGCATTGCCGACACCTTTGGAAAAATTCCCAAACCCAAACGGGTGCTGGAACCCACCTATACGCTGGATCCCGTACAGGATGGCGAACGGCTGGTAACCCTGCGGCGCGTGGGCGACGTGCAGTACATCGAGGCTGCCTACCACGCGGTGGCAGCAGCAAGCCCTGACAGTGCTGCCTTTGAGGTGCTGGCCCAGGTGTTGGGAGACACGCCTGCAGGCCGGTTGCACAAGGCCCTGGTGGAGACGGGGCTGGCCACCGCCACGGCTGCGGAATACTTTAACCTGGATGAGCCGGGGGTCATTTTCTTCCAGGCTGACGTGCGCCGTGACCAGCCCATGGAGCCTGTGCGCGAGGCCTTTCTCAAGACCCTCGAAGACCTGAAGTCCCGACCGGTCACGGAGGAGGAGGTGAATCGGGCCCGCGCCAACCTGCTCAACGGCATCGAGCTGACCTTCAACGACCCGGAAAAGTTTGGCATTTCCCTGTCCACGGCCATTGCCAACGGCGACTGGCGCCTGTTCTTCCTCACCCGGGATCGCCTCGCCAAGGTCAAGGCCGCCGACGTAGAGCGGGTGGCCGAGGCCTATCTCATCCCCAGCAACCGCACGCTGGGCATTTTCGTGCCCACGGCAGCGCCCCAGCGGGCGCCAGCGCCGGTGCGGGTGGATGCCGAATCGCAGTTGAAGGACTATCACGGCAATCCTGATTTCGCCGCAGGCGAAACCTTCGACGTCTCCCCGGGCAACATTCAAAAACGTACCCAGTGGACGGCCCTGCCAGGCGGCACGCAGCTGGCGCTGTTGCCCAAAAAGACGCGCGGCGCCACGGTTCATGCCCAGATCAACCTGCACTTTGGCACAGCCGAGACGCTCAACGGCAAGGGGCGTATCGGCGAGTTCGTGGGCGCCCTGCTGGACAAGGGTGCAGCCGGACTGTCGCGCGAAGCCATTCAGGACCGGTTTACCGCGTTGAAGGCCCAGGTGTCCTTTGGCGGCAGCGCCACGGGAGCCAGCATTTCCATCCAGACGGTGCGCGAAAACCTGCCGGCCACCCTGGCGCTGGTGGCCAGAATCCTCAAGGCCCCGCAATTTCCAGAAGGCGAATTCAAGCAGGTGCGTGAAGCGGCGCTGGCCGAGATTGAAGAGGGACGCAGCGATCCCCAGACCCGGGCCGCCAATGCCCTGGGCCGCTATTTCAACCGCCATCCCCGTGGCGATATCCGTTACGTCGGAACCTTTGACGAGTCGGCAGAGGACGTCAATGCGGTGACGCTGGAACAGGTGCGGTCGTTCTACAAGGCCTTCTATGGCGCCAACCATGCCGAGGTTGCCGTGGTGGGGGATTTCGATGCGGCTGCGGCCACGGAAGCCCTGAAGACCGGGCTGGACGGGTGGAACAGCCCACAGCCCTACGCCGTCGTCCTGGATGAGTACAAGGCCTTTCCCGGCAGCCGGATCGAGATCGATACGCCGGACAAGGCCAACGCGGTCTTTGTGATGCGCGAGCACATCCCCTTGATGGACAGCGATCCGGATGCACCGGCGCTGACCTTGGGCAATTACATTCTGGGCGAGGGGTTTCTCAATTCCCGTCTGGCCATGCGCATCCGTCAGCAGGAAGGCCTGAGTTACGGCGTGGGTTCCTACCTGCGGCTCAATGACAAGGTACGCAACAGTACGCTCGGGGCCTATGCCATCTATGCGCCGCAAAACCGCGAAAAGCTGGAAAAGGCCTTTGCCGAAGTCATGGCGCAGGCAATACGTTCTGGCTTCACGCCCGAGGAAATCAAGGCGGGACAGTCTGCCCTGATGCAGTCGCGACAACTGGCCCGGGCCCAGGACGGTGCATTGGCCGGACTGCTGGCGAAACTGTTGTTCGATCACCGCAACATGGATTTCGTGGCCGATCTCGATGCCAAGTTGATGGCACTGGATGCTGCAACCGTCAACCAGGCCCTGCCACGTTATGTGGATCCGGAGCACTTCGTGGAAGTGGTGGCAGGCGATTTTTCCAAAACGCGCTGAACGGCATGCCCCACAAGATTCCCGTCTCAGTGCTGGTGGTGATCTACACCCCGGCGCTGGACGTATTGCTGCTGGAACGGGCCGAGCCCCCGGGTTTCTGGCAGTCGGTCACCGGCAGTTGCGATGCGCCAGATGAGCCGCTTGCAGAAACGGCGCGGCGAGAGGTATGGGAGGAAACCGGCATCGATACCCGGCAGTATCTGCTGTCGGACTGGCACTGCACCAACGAATACGACATCTATCTGCGCTGGCGCCATCGTTACGCACCGGGAGTGACGCGCAACACCGAGCATGTGTTTGGTCTTGAACTGCCAGAGCGTGTGCCCGTGACGGTGGCCCCGCGAGAGCATCTGGGTTACCTGTGGTTACCGTGGCAGGAGGCAGCGCAAAAATGTTTTTCCCGCTCCAACAGTGAGGCCATTGCCTCACTGCCGGGGAGAAGGCGGGGGTCAGGCTGAAAAGGACGAACCGCAGCCGCAGGTGGACGTGGCGTTGGGGTTGCGGATGACGAACTGGGCGCCCTCCAGGTCTTCCTTGTAATCGATCTCGGCGCCCACCAGATACTGGTAGCTCATGGGGTCGATCAGCAGGAACACGCCATTCTTTTCCATGACCGTGTCATCGTCATTGCGGGCCTCTTCAAAGGTAAACCCGTACTGAAACCCCGAACAGCCACCGCCCGTGACGAACACGCGCAGCTTGAGGTCGGAATTGCCTTCCTCGTCAATCAACTGCTTGACCTTGTCCGCGGCGCTATCTGTAAAGACCAGCGGGGCAGGCATCATTTCGGTAGGTGCATTCATGAGAAAACTCCGTATTCACAAGGGCAATAAGACCCATTCTACACCCCTCAGGGCATGACGGGCACCTGGGTCAATCCCAGGGTTTCGGGCAGCCCGAACATCAGGTTCATGTTGTGTACCGCCTGCCCCGCAGCCCCCTTGACCAGATTGTCGATGACGGACAGCACCACCACGGTGTTGCCACCCTGGGGCTGGTGCACGGCGATGCGGCACATATTGGAAGCGCGCACTGAGCGCGTGTCGGGATGGC
>JAJZHC010000027.1 GCA_021804705.1 Pseudomonadota bacterium | reverse complement strand
AGGATTTCGCAAATCACGGCAGCAGGTTCGAGACCAGCCAGATGGGCCAGGTCGCACCCGGCTTCGGTGTGTCCCGCACGGATCAACACCCCGCCCCGCCGCGCCATCAGCGGAAAGATGTGCCCTGGCTGCACCAGGTCTTCGGGCCGCGCAAAACGGGCCACCGCCGCCTCGATGGTGCGCGCCCGGTCCGCTGCGGAAATGCCCGTGGTGACACCCTGGGCCGCCTCGATGGACACGGTGAAATTGGTGGTCATCGAGGAACGGTTGTCCGACACCATGAGCGGCAGGTTCAACTGGCGGCAGCGACCTTCGGTGAGGGTGAGGCAAATCAGGCCGCGCCCGAAGCGGGCCATGAAATTGATGGCTTCGGCATTGACGTGCTCGGCGGCCAGTACGAGATCGCCTTCGTTCTCGCGATCTTCATCGTCCACCAGCACTACCATCTTGCCGGCTTTGAGGTCGGCAACGATGGCCTCGGTGGAGGAAATGCCTTCGGTGAGCGTACGAGCGGAGGGGATGACCATTATTGCATCCTAAAGAGCGCAGAAAATCAAAGCGCCATTCTACAGGAAATCAGTCCTCACCCCACGTTCTTGCGCGTTCTGCGTAGCGCGCCAGGAGATCCACCTCCAGGTTGACCGGGTCGCCTGCCCCAAGCTGGGCAAACGTGGTGACGGCCCGCGTGTGCGGAATGATGTTGATGTCGAAGATGTCGCCTTCGACGGCATTGACCGTGAGGCTGACCCCATTGACCGTGATGGAGCCCTTGCGCGCGATGTAGCGCGGCAAGTCCCCGGGGGCCGCGATGCGCAGAAACCAGCTCTCGCCGCGAGGCTCGAAGACCATCACGGTGCCCACCCCGTCCACGTGTCCGCTGACGAGGTGTCCGCCGAGGCGATCCGAGAGGCGCAGTGCCTTTTCCAGATTGACGAACCCACCCTCGACGAGGCCGCAGGTCACCTCGAGCGTGGCAGCAGAGACGTCCACCTCAAACTGCGACGCATGGCAATCCACCACCGTGAGGCAGACGCCGTTGACGGCAATGGAGTCACCCAGGGCCACATCGGCCAGGTCCAGGGCACCAGCATCCACGATGAGGCGCACGCCCTCATCCAGTGGTTTCGCCGAGACGATTCTGCCCACTGCGCTGACAATACCGGTAAACATGATTTATGCCACGCCTCCACTGCTGGTTTTATTCCGCGCCACGATGCGCCAGTCGCGGCCCACCGGGGTCACGCTGATGACGTCGAGGTCAAAGCGCTGTGACAGGTCGGTCAACGGCTGGATGGCCATCACCCCGGCGGCACCCTCCCCCAACAGGGTTGGCGCCACATAAAACACAAACTCGTCAAAGACGCCGGCTTCCAGCAGGGGACCGTTGAGTCGCGAGCCCGCTTCCACCGTCACCTCGTTCAAACCGCGTTCACCCAGGACGCGCACCATGGCCGAAAAGTCCAGGCGGCCATTGGCGGACGCCGGCAGCACCACTACCTCGACGCCGCAATCCTGGTAGGGACGGGCCCGCGCCACATCCTCGCACACCGTAAACAACCAGGCATTTCCGCCGGCCAAGACCCGGGCGTCGAGCGGCGTTTCCAGGTGATTGTCCACCACGATGCGAATGGGCTGGCGGGCACTCTCCACGAGACGCACCGTCAGCGCCGGATCATCCTTGCGCACGGTTCCCAGCCCCGTCAGCATGGCACAGGAACGCGCACGCCAGCGGTGCGCGTCCGTGCGCGCTTCGGTGCCGGTAATCCACTGGCTGACGCCATTACCCAGCGCCGTGCGGCCATCGAGGCTCATGGCGATCTTGCTGCGAATCCAGGGCCGGGCGCGCGTCATGCGCGAGATGAAGCCGATGTTGAGTTCGCGCGCTTGCGCTTCGCGCAGCCCCACGGCCACGGCAATGCCCGCGTCCCGCAGGCGCGCCAGCCCTTGCCCGGCCACCAGCGGATTGGGGTCCTGCAAGGCCGCCACCACGCGCGCCACCCCCGCCTTCACCAGGGCATCGGCACAGGGCGGGGTCCGTCCCGTATGGCTGCAGGGCTCGAGCGTGACATAGGCAGTTGCCCCCCGCGCCGCTGCGCCTGCATCACGCAGGGCATGCACTTCGGCATGCGGCGAACCGGCGCGTTCGTGCCAGCCCTCACCCACCACCTCGCCCCCCTTCACCAGCACGCAACCCACCCGCGGATTGGGCATGGTGCTGTAGAGTCCGCGGGCAGCCAGCGTCAAGGCACGGTCCATGAAGCGCTGGTCAGCCTCCGAAAACTCAAAGGTCACGAATCACGTCCCTGAAATCGTCCACGTCCTGGAAACTGCGGTACACGGAGGCAAAACGCACGTAGGCCACCTTGTCCAGGCGGCGCAACTCTTCCATCACCATCTCGCCCACGCGGAGCGAGGGAATTTCGCGTTCGCCACGCGCCAGCAAATGCTGCGTGATGCGATCGATGGCGCCATCCACCAGCTCGACGGAAACAGGGCGCTTGTGCAGGGCCCGCATGAAGCTGATGCGCACCTTGTCGGAGGAATAGTCCTCGCGCTGGCCATTTTGCTTGACCACCTGGGGCATGCGAATATCTGCCGTCTCGTAGGTGGTGAAGCGCTTGTTGCAGGACATGCAGCGGCGCCGACGACGAATGCTGTCGCCTGCTTCGGACACGCGCGAGTCGATGACCTGGGAATCGAGCGTGCCGCAAAAAGGACATTTCATGAATCCCCCTCCTTCCGCACGACCGCCGCCTAATCTCCGGCGATGGTCATTTCTCCCACCAGAATCGATCCGGTGATCTTGGAACCGCGAATGACCACGTCATTGCCCACGGCCACGATATTGCGAAACATGTCTTTGAGATTGCCGGCAATGGTGATTTCATGCACCGGATACTGGATCTCGCCGTGCTCTACCCAAAATCCGGCTGCGCCGCGCGAATAGTCGCCGGTGACGGCGTTGACCCCATGGCCCAGCAGTTCGGTGACCAGCAGGCCGCAGTCCATTTGCCGCAGGAGGTCCTGAAAGCCGCCACCAAAGGGGGACAGCACCAGGTTGTGGTTGCCGCCCGCGTTGCCCGTGGAAGCCATGCCGAGCTTGCGCGCCGAGTAGCTGCCCAGAAAATAGCCCTGCACCACGCCATCCACCACTACATCGCGCGCCCGCGTCGCCACGCCGTCATCATCGAAGGCGCTGCTGGCCAGCCCCTTGAGGCGATGCGGATCTTCGCGCAGCTGGATCTCGGCAGCAAACACCTGCTGCCCCAGGCTGTCGGGCAGGAAACTGGATTTGCGGTACAGCGAGCCGCCGCTCACTGCGCCCACGAAATGCCCGATCAGGCTGGAGGCCAGGGTTGCCTCAAACAGCACCGGCGCATGGCAGGTTTTGAGCTTGCGCGCCTTGAGGCGGCGCACGGTGCGCATGCCGGCTTCACGCCCCACCGCTTCCACTGACTGCAGGTCTTGCGGATCGCGGGCCGTGGTATACCAGTAATCGCGCTGCATGCCGGAATCGGCACCGGCAATCACCGAACAGCTGATACCGTGGCTGGAGCCCGCGAAACCGCCCATGAACCCCAGAGAGTTGCCGTAGGCAAACTGCGACTCCTGGGTGTAGACGGTGGCTCCCTCCGAATTGGAAATGCGCTTGTCACATTGAAGCGCTGCGTGCTCGCAACGCTGCGCCATGGCGATGGCGTCATCCACCGACAGGGGCCAGGGGTAGTAGAGATCGAGGTCTGGCAGGTCGGGGCCGGCCAGTAGGGCCGGGTCGGCAAGCCCGGCAAAGGGGTCGGACGCGGTATAGCGCGCAATGCTGCAAGCCTTTTCAACGGTATCGCGCAGGGCTGCCGGCGAAAAATCTGAGGTGCTGGCATGCCCGCGTTGATGGCCAAACATCACCGTGATGCCGATGTCCTTGTCGCGGTTGTATTCGATGGTTTCCACTTCATCCAGGCGTACCGTGACGGAGTGTCCAAACCCTTCGCTCACGTCCGCTTCGGCGGCACTGGCCCCATTACGACGGGCGTGATCGAGCGCATCCTGCACCAGGGCGCGCAAATAGTCCTGGCTGTAAGAGAATCGGCTGTTGTCTGGCACCTGGAGATCCATTGCAATTTAATCCGGTATCATAGCAACATTGATTGCCCCATGGAAAAGCTGTGTCCATCGAAGAACTGCCGGAACCCCCGAGTAAAACCCAGCGCAAGAACGAGATGCACGCCCTTCAGGACCTGGGTACCGCCCTGAGCGCCCTCAGTCCGGAACGGATTCGCTCGCTGGCGCTGCCTGAAACCCTGGAACGCGCCCTGCTGGAGGTGAAGAAACTCAAGGCCCACGGCGCCGTCCGGCGGCAGTTGCAGTACATCGGCAGGCTGATGCGCGAGGTCGACCCTGCCCCGCTGCAGGCCTACCTGGACGCGCTGGCGGGCGTATCGCGCACGGCCGTGGCCGCACACCATCTGGTGGAGCGCTGGCGTGATCGCATGATGGAAGACCTCGCCGCCGTAGACGAATTTGCCGCCACCCATCGCGAAGCAGACCGCCAGCAACTGCGCCAGATGGTGCAGGCCGCCCTGCGCGAGCGCAGCGCCGAAAAACCGCCGCGGCAGTACCGCGAACTGTTCCGGACCATTGCCCGCATCCTCGGCACCCCGGCGCCCACCGAACCCGTGCCCCCCACCGATCATGACTGACGCCCTCGACCCCATCAAAATCGGCCTGCTCTCCATCAGCGACCGTGCCTCCAAAGGCATCTACGAAGATGCCGGCATTCCGGCCCTCAAGGCATGGATTGCCGAAGTCCTGCTCAACCCGGTGGACATCGACGCGCGCCTCATTCCCGACGAGCAGCCCGAGATCGAGGCGCATTTGCGCCAGATGGCGGATGAGGGGGGCTGTAGCCTGATCCTCACCACCGGCGGCACCGGCCCTGCGCCCCGCGACGTCACCCCCGAAGCGACGCTTGCCGTAGCCGAGCGGGTGCTACCGGGCTTTGGCGAGCAGATGCGCTTCAACAACCTGCGCTACACGCCCACGGCCATCCTGTCGCGACAGGAAGCTGTAACCCGCAAGCAGTCCCTCATCATCAACCTGCCCGGACAACCCAAGGCCATCCGCGAAACACTGGACGGCATCTTTGCCGCCGTGCCCTACTGCGTGGACTTGATCGGGGGCCCGTACATCGAAACCCGGCCGGAACGCATCCAGGCGTTTCGCCCCAAATCTGCCGTGCGCCCGCCGCGCGCCTGAAGGAAACCATCATGCCCCTGTTGCCCGCCCTGGAACTTGCCACCAACCACAACCCTACCGCCAGCGTCATCTGGCTGCACGGCCTGGGCGCCGACGGCCACGATTTCGTCCCGGTGGTGAAAGAACTGCAACTACCCGGCACGCTGCCCGTGCGTTTCATCTTTCCTCACGCGCCGCAACAGCCCGTCACCATTAACAACGGCATGGTGATGCGCGCCTGGTACGACGTGTCCTATGACGGCCTGGAACGTCGCACGGATGACGCCGGCGTGCTCAAATCCGTGGAAGCCGTCAACGATCTCATCGCCCGCGAAATTGCCCGCGGCATTCCGCCGCGGCGCATCGTCCTGGCGGGGTTTTCGCAAGGGGGGGCCGTGGTCCTGACCGCGGGAACGCGCCATCCGCAACGCCTGGGTGGCATCCTGGCGCTCTCCACTTACCTGCCCATGCCCGAACAACTGGGCACGGCTGGCAGCGATGCCAACCGCAGCGTGCCCATCTTCATGGCTCATGGGCAACAGGACAACGTCATCCCGCTGCGCATGGCTGAAGCCTCACGCGCCGCGCTGGAAGCCCAGGGCTATCCCGTGACCTGGCACACCTATCCGATGGCGCATTCGCTGTGCATGGAAGAAGTGGAAGCCCTGTCGCGCTGGCTACAGCAGCACCTGGGCTCCTGAAGCGTTACTGACGGTAGGCGGCCTCGACCCCTGCCACCGACTGCAGCGCCTCGAGCGCCCGCGCCATCTGGTCGAGTGAGGCAATCTGCACGGTAAAGCGCATGCGCGCGCGATCGCCCCGCGACTGGGTGTTGACGGCCGTGACGTTGATGCGCTCGCGGGTGAAGGTTTCAGAAATGTCGCGCAATAGTCCCTGCCGGTCTACCGCATCCACCGCAATGTCCACGCCGAACACGCCTTGGGATGTTTTACCCCAGGAGGCCGGAATCATGCGCTGCCACTGGTTGGTGGTGAGCGCCGCGAGACTGCGGCAATTGGCCCGGTGGATGCTGACGCCCCGCCCACGCGTGACAAACCCGACGATGGGCTCAGGCGGCACCGGCTTGCAGCATTTGGCCATGAACGTGGCAATGTTGGTGACGCCCAACACCAGCACGCCTTCGCTGCCGGTTTCTGCGGCACGGCGCAGGGTGGGAGTGAGGTCCGCTTCGGAGGGAAGCGCCTGGGGCTCGAGCAACAATTCAATCTGGCGCGGGGAGACATCGCCGCGTGCCAGCCCCACCCAGAAATCTTCCACCCGCGGAAAGCCCGACTGGGCGGCGAGGCGCTCCAGGTTGGGGTGGCCTTTGCCGAGGCGCGCCAGGATCTTTTCCAGGATGGCGCGCCCCTGGGCGATGTCTTCTTCCAGGTGCTGCTGCTTGAACCATTGCCGCACCTTGGCTTGGGCGCGCGAGCTTTTGAGGTAGCCGTACTCGGGATTGAGCCAGTCGCGGCTGGGGCCGCCCTGGCGCACGGTGATGATTTCCACACGCTGCGCATTTTGTAGCGGCTGGTTGAGCGGCACGATGGCGCCGTCCACCTTGGCGCCGCGACAGCGATGGCCAAGATCGCTGTGCACATGATAGGCAAAGTCCACGGGCGTGGCCCCACGCGGCAAGTCGATCACGCGTCCCTGCGGCGTGAACACGTAGATGGTCTCGTCCGCCGGAGCCTGGGCCGCGCCAGGTGTGGCGGCATGGGACACCTCCTTCTGCCATTCCAGCATCTGCCGCAACCAGGCCACACGCTCGTCAAAGCGGCGGTCGGTGCGAGAGCCGCCTTCCTTGTAGCGCCAGTGCGAGGCGATGCCGAGTTCGGAATCGCGGTGCATTTCGCGCGTGCGAATCTGGATCTCCACCGCCTTGCCTTCCGGCCCGATGACGGCGGTATGCAGCGAACGATAGTGGTTGCCCTTGGGGCGCGCGATGTAATCGTCAAACTCCCCCGAAATGGGTGTCCAGAGATGGTGGACGATGCCCAGCACCGCGTAACAGTCGCGAATCTCTTCCACGATCACGCGCACCGCGCGCACGTCGTAGAGCCCCTCGAAATCCAGGCTTTTGCTGCGCATTTTCTTGACAATGCTGTAGATGTGCTTGGGGCGACCCTGCACGGTGCCGGCGATGCCCGCCGTTGCAATCTGTTGCTCGAGGGTCTGGATCAGGGTGGCAATGTAGCGCTCACGATCGACGAGGCGCTCGTCCAGGCGCCTGGCAATGGCCTTGTAGGTATCGGGCTCGATGATGCGAAACGACAGGTCTTCCAGCTCCCATTTGAGCTGCCACACGCCCAGCCGGTTGGCCAGTGGCGCGTACAGGTCCATGGTCTGGTGGGCCACGGCCAGTTGCTCGGCGGGATCGCGTTGCTGGAGGCTGCGCATCAGCCACACCCGTTCGGCCAGCGCCACGATCACCACGCGGATGTCCTGGGCCATCGCAAGCAATAACTTGCGCACACCCTCCAGACGCTGGGCGTCGTTGGCGAGGCGGTCGCGGGTACGGAAAATGCCCGCCAGGGTAATGTCGATCCGGTGCAGGTCTGCGGCCAGAGCTGCAACATCAGGGTCGTAACTGTGGGCCAGATCCAGGCGATCCTGCTGCTCCCAGGTCAGTGCGCGCAACAGCGCCACTACGATGCAGGCCGGATGTGCCTCGAGGTCGCTCAACAAGCGCGCCGTGGTGAGCGCGCATTGCAAGGACTCGGCGTCTCCTTCCTGGGTGCGTTCCTGTTCGGTGACCTGGAGGAAGGCACGCTCGATCAGTACCGCGTCCGGCTGGAGATAACGTTGGTTGAGCCCCAGCCCGGCCAGCCCATGGCCTGCGTCGGGGGCCTCCAAAGCGTGTGAACGTGAAACCATGGGTCATCCTTGCACTGATGCCTGTGAGTATAGCCCAAGCGGACGGGCGCTTGACGCAATCAGCCTTCAGCGAGGGCTTACGGAATGAGGGTGGGAGCTTCTTCCCAGTAATGAGGAAAGCGGGCACGCGCACCCGTCACTGTGAGTCTGTTTTTTTCCACGGATAGCGCGACGGCCCCCGTTTCGTCCGTCCGCAACAAACGAATATTACGCTCCTGGTAGCGCGCCATCACCTCGGGTTTGGGATGACCGAAATGGTTGCGATAGCCCACCGTAAAAATCGCCCATTGCGGCGACACCGCATCCAGAAATTGCGGCGTGGAGGAGGTTTTGCTGCCGTGGTGCGGCGCGATCAGTACCTCGGCTGCCAGCTCTTGCGGACCGCGCTCCAGCAATTCCGCCTCGCTCAGCGCTTCGATGTCGGCCGGCAACAGCAGGCGCTGCCCTTCGGCGCTCACGCGTAGCACGCAACCCCGATCGTTGGTCTTGCGCTGCTCGTCCCACACCTGCTCCAGCAAGGGGTGCAGAATGTCGAAACGCACCCCATCCCAAGCCCAGGTCTGTCCGGCATAACAGGGCATCGACGGGGAAATCCGTGCCACCAGGGGATGCGCGGGTTCCAGCGAGGACAGCAGCCAGCCGATGGGAATGCCCTGCTGCAACGATAGGGCGCCTCCGCTGTGATCGGTGTCGCTGTGACTGACGATGAGCCCGTCCAGACGGTCCACCCCCAAGGCACGCAAGGCCGGAAGCAACACGCGCGAGCCGCCATCATTGTCCGCGCTGTAGCGCGGCCCCGTGTCGTACACCAGGGCATGGTTGCGGGTGCGCACCACCACCGCAAGCCCCTGCCCCACATCCAGCACATCCATCCATACGCCGCCCCATTCGGGCCGTGGGGCAGGCATCAGCAGCAACACCAACAAGGGGACAGACCCCACCTGGCGCCCGGGTAATCCGCGCGGGCCCAGCAGGAACAGCAGGCCCACCAGTCCCGCCAGAAACGCCGCCGGGGTTGGCGTAGGCGCGCTCCACACCGTCACGGGCCACTGGACCATCTGCTGCAGGGCGGAGGCGCAGACGGCAAACAGTTGATGCGCTGCCACAAGGCTCCAGCCCAGGCCAGGAATGGCCCCCAACAGCGCCAGCGGCACTACGCCCAGGCTGACGACAGGAATGGCAAATGCATTGGCGAGTGGCGAGAGCAGCGACACCTGTCCGAACAACAGCAGCAGGAGCGGCACCAGCGCCCAGGTGGCCGACCACTGGGTATGGATGGCGGCCTTGAGCGCCCCTACCCGACCTACGCTGTGCGCACCGGCATACATCAGCGCCGCCACGGCGCCAAAGGACAACCAGAAGCCCACGGCAAGCGGTGCCCAGGGGTCTATCGCCACAGCCGTGGCCAGCGCCAGCAACAACACCGGCGAAGCGGCGAGCGGCACGTCACGAAAGCGCGACAGGGTAACCACGCCGATCATGTAGAGCGTGCGTTGCGTGGGCACCGAAAACCCGGACAGCAGGGCGTAGGCGAACGCGCCCAGAAACCCCGCCACCCAACGCACCCGCACCGAAGGCCAGAGCCATCCCGCCAGTTTCGCCACAAGGCCTGCCAGCATGGTGATATGCAATCCGGAGATGCTGATGAGGTGCCCCACTCCGGTTCTCCAGAACAATTGCCAGTCGTCCTGGCGAATCAGCGATTGGTCTCCCACCACCAGGGCCACCATCACACCGCTCCAGCGGCGCTCCCCCAACACGGATTGCATGCGGCTGCGCACCTCGTCGCGTGCCGATTCGATGAAGAGGCCCGGGGCCTGCCACCACGGTACGGGGCTATCGGCCAGACGCCGGTTGTCCCCGCCTGGTTGCACCGAACCGCTGGCGCGGATGCCCTGCGCCAGGGACCAGGCTTCCATGTCAAAGCCGCCCGGATTGATCATGCCGTGGGGACGCTTGAGACGCACGCGCAATTGCCAGCGCTCGCCGGGATGGAGGGAGGGGAGGAAGGGGACAGACCCCGATTTGGGGTCTGTCCCCAAAAGCTTTTCACCCACGAACCACCCAAGCGACAAACGGTGCGGCACCACCGCCTCCGCGGGCTGGTGCGCCGTGATGGCAAAGGTGAAACGCACGCCGTTGGGCACGGCCTCTGGTAACTCGGTGATGCGCCCTTCCAGGGTGAGATCGCGCCCTTCCCAGGCGTGGGGCAGCGTGTCAGACAATCGCCACTGGGCGCGCAGGCTGGTGGTGGCATAGCCCAGGAGAGTGGCACTGAACAGCACCAGGGTGAGGCGTAGCGCGGAAGGCAACGGCCGCCGCTTCAGCGCCCACCACAGCCCCCCCTGCAACAGCAGGATCCAGGCCAGGAGCGGGCCCCAGGGAAGCAGGACGGGGCTGCACTGGAGGAGAAGGACCCCGGCCACGAAGCCGGAGAGAACAATGCGCACGCATCGCAGAATGCCCCAGCGAAGGGCTCAGCGCGTGCGGAAAAACAGCGTGGTTTCAGTAAGCTTGCAGCGCCCCATCCACCAGGCGATAGCGGGTATCCGCGCGCGCGGCAAGGTCGAGGTCGTGGGTTACCATCACGAGGCCCGCTCCGGCTTCGCGGTTGAGGCGCACCATCAAGTCGAAAACCTGGATGGCCGTATGGCGGTCCAGGTTGCCGGTGGGCTCATCCGCCAGCAGCAGGGCCGGACGGGCCACCAGGGCACGGGCCACGGCAGCGCGCTGGCGCTCGCCGCCGGAGAGTTCGGCGGGCCGGTGATGCAGACGATGGCCCAATCCCACCGCATCGAGCAAGGCCCTGGCCGGGGCTTCGGCAGCGTCAGCGGAATGACGGCCAATCCACAGCGGCATCGCCACATTCTCCAGCGCGGAAAATTCCGGCAGCAGATGGTGAAACTGATACACAAACCCCAGCTTGCGATTGCGCAACTGCCCCACCTGCTGCTCCGGCAGGCGCGCCAGGTCTTCACCCTGCAACAGGACCTGACCGGCACTGGGGCGATCGAGCCCGCCGAGGAGGTGCAACAGCGTGCTCTTGCCGCTACCCGAAGCCCCCACGATGGCCACATGCTCACCCGGGCGCACGGCAAGGTCCACGGCCGACAGGACGGGCACGCTGCGATCGCCCTGCTGGAAAGACTTGGCGAGCCCCCGGCACTGCAGAAGGAACGCGTCACTCATAGCGCAAGGCCTCGGCAGGTTGGATGCGCGAGGCGCGGTAACTGGGGTAGAGCGTGGCGAGCAGGGTCAGCACCAGCGAGGTGAGTCCGATGACGATCACGTCGCCCCATTGCAACTGGGAGGGCAGCTCGGAAATGAAATAGACCTGGGGTGCAAGAAAGTGGATGCCGAACACGTTTTCGATAAAGGGCACGATGACGTGGATGTTCAATGCCGTCACCACCCCCAGAGCCACGCCCGTGACGGTGCCGATGAGGCCGATAAGCGCACCCTGGATCACGAAGATCTGCATGATGCTGCCCGGTGATGCCCCCAGGGTGCGCAGAATGGCAATATCCGCCTGCTTGTCCGTCACCGCCATGACAAGGGTGGAGACGATGTTGAAGGCGGCCACGGCCACGATCAGGAGCAGGATGATGAACATCACGTTCTTTTCGATGGCCACGGCACGGAACAGGTTGGCATGCTCGCGGGTCCAGTCGCTGACCCAGGCTTCAAAGCTGAGGGTCGAACCCAATTGATGCGCCACGGCCGGCGCATCCATCAGATCCTTGATCTTGAGGCGCACGCCGGTGACCCGATCGCCCAGGCGGAACAGCACCTGGGCATCGTTCATGTGGATCAGGGCAAGGCCGCTGTCGTATTCGTACATGCCCACCTGAAAAATGCCCACCACCTTGAACTGCTTGAGGCGTGGCAACAGGCCCGCCGGCGTGATCTGCCCCTGGGGCGTGATCACGACCACCCGGTCCCCCAGTGAGGCATTGAGGGCGCGCGCCAGGTCGGCGCCCAGCACGATGCCAAACTCGCCGGCCTTGAGATCTTCCAGGTGCCCGGCCTTCATGTGCGCGCCGATGTCCGCCACCTTCCGTTCTTCGTCGGGCAGAATGCCGCGAATCAGCGATCCCTGCACATGGTCGTCGAAGGACAGCATGCCCTGGCCCATCACGTAGGGTGCGGCACCGACGACTTCGGGGTTTCTGGAAGTTTCAGCGACGACGGCGGGCCAGTTGGCCAGCGACTGCTCCACACCAAACACCTGTACATGGGAAGCAACGCCCAGAATCCGTTCGCGCATTTCCTTCTGGAACCCGTTCATCACGGACAGGACGATGATGAGGGCGGCAACCCCCAACCCGATACCCGCCATGGAAATGAGCGAGATGAAGGAAATGAAATGATTGCGCCGCTTGGCGCGGGTATAGCGCAGTCCGACGGTGATTTCAAAGCGGGACACGAAGCGGCGCTCCCGGGGTTAT
>JAJZHC010000026.1 GCA_021804705.1 Pseudomonadota bacterium | reverse complement strand
TCCTGTTTGCGGGCGGGTGCGGTCTTTTGGTGGCCTTGCTGGGCTGGCTGGGGGGCGGGCTGTCCTATGGCAGCGGCTATGGCATCACGCAACATGTGGTGTCGGGTCAGACCACGTTGCCCTGGCACGCGCCCATCACCCGTTTTCTGGCCACTCTGGTCAGTTATCACTCGGGCATTCCGGGCGGGATTTTTGCCCCGTCCCTGGCCGTGGGTGCCGCGGTGGGCAGCAACATCAGCGCCTTCTTTGGTCCCGAGGTGAGTGCCATTCCGGTGGTGACCCTGTGCATGACGGGGTTTCTGGCGGCCGTCACCCAGGCGCCCATCACTTCGGCCATCATCGTCATGGAAATGGTGGACGGGCACAACATGGTCTTGAGTCTCATGGCAGTGGCACTGGTGGCGCGCGCAGTCAGTTCGCGCATGGGCGCCGAGCTCTATCAGCAACTGGCCTGGCGGTTCTGGGCCGACAGCAGGGAGCGGGAAAAGACGCCCTAGTTTGCGGGGTCCGCCGCATGATACTGGTCATGCAGCCGCTTGCGGTAGGCCCCCAGGACATCACTGCGCGTGAGCATGCCGCACAGGCGGGCCTTATCGTCCGCCGCGACGACCGGAAGACGGCCCACGTTGGCGGCTGACATGATCTTGATCGCCTGGCGCAGGTCGGCATGTTCCCCAATCACCAATGCCGGCCGCTTCAGCAAAGCCCGCAACGTCGTCCCGGCGTCGGCCTGGGTGGGGTACAGGTCCTTGCGTGTGACCACACCCAGAACCGCGCCGCCCTCATCCACCACCGGATACCCCTGATGCAGGCTGCCCTGGGCGCCGCTCTTCAGCCAGGCCAGTACTTCGCCCAGCGTCTGTTCGGCGCGCAAGGTTACGGCGGGGCGATGGGCGTGCTGGCCCACGCGTTCCATCAGGAAAAAATCGCTGTGATAGTCGTGGGGCACGCGCACGCCGCGTCGTGTGATTTTTTCCGTCATGATGGTGTGGCGCATCATCAGGCTGGAGAGCAGATAGGCCGCGCTGCAGCCCAGCATGAGCGGCAACAGTGCTGAAACCTGCCAGGTGGTTTCCAGGGCAAAAATCACGGACATGAACAGGGCGCGTGCCGAGCCCGCAAAAATGGCGGCCATGCCTACCAGGGCGGCCAGGCCTGGGCTGAGCCCCAGGCCCGGAAGATAAGCCTCCAGGGTCTGCCCCAGGGCTGCACCCAGACAGGCGCCCACGGTCATCAGTGGCGCCAGCGTGCCGCCGGAGGTGCCGCTGCCCAGGGAAATCGTCCAGGACACCAGTTTGGCGGTCCCCAGGGCCCAGAGGGCTGGTGCCAGGAGGCGGCCGGACAGGGCGTCGGTGATGTTGTCGTAGCCCACCCCCAGCGTGCGCGGAAACAGATAGCCGATGAGACCTACGGCCACCGCGCCCAGTGCGGGCCACCACATCCAGTGCAGGCGCAGGTGGCCAAAACCGTCTTCTACCGCATACAGCGCGCGCGTGATGGGGACCGCGGCCCCGCCCATGATCACGCCCAGGGGAATGCATGCCATCAGGGCACCCATACCCGGCCAGGCCAGGGGTGCCATGGAAAAGAACGGTGAAAACCCCCACCACAGCGAGCGCATCAGGGTGGCGGTCAGGCAGGCCACGAGGACCGGAATGAAGGAGCGGGACCGGAACTCGAAGAGCAGCAGTTCAATGGCCAGCATCACGGCGGCCAGGGGTGTGCCAAACGTGGCAGCCATGCCGGCCGCAGCCCCTGCGGCAAGCAGCACCTTGCGCTCGTCGGCCGTGATACGGATGTACTGCCCCACGAGCGACCCCAGGGCGCCACCCGTGGCGATGATGGGCCCCTCGGCGCCGAATGGCCCACCGGTTCCAATGGAGATAGCGGCAGACAGGGGTTTGAGAAACAGGACGCGCATGGGGATGCGGCTGCGATTGACCAGCACCTGTTCCATGGCTTCGGGAATGCCGTGGCCGCGGATGGCCGCTGATCCAAAACGGGCCATCACGCCGATGATCAGGGCGCCTGCGATGGGGACCCCGACAACCCATGGGCCCAGGGCGTTGCGGGCGGGCGAGACCAGGGTCCAGCCGGTCTCGCCGTAAAACGCCACATGCGTGATGAGTCCGATCAGGAGCTGCAGCACCTGTGCCAGCAGGGCGGCGGCGACGCCGATGACCAGGGCTAGCGCGCTGACGAACAGGTCCCGCCGGTCCATGGCTTTGGTGGGGTCGCGCGAGGCATCAACGGCCTCCAGCAGATCCAGCGTGACGACGTCCAGGTCTTGCGAATGCGGGGTGCTCATGGGGGGGCGGGCTCCAGTGCCGTTTCGGTGAAACCCCGAATTGGGCCATGGGGAAGCCGGTGCAGACAATGACATGCGTCATGACAAAATCCGGGTCTGACCCCAATAAACCTCAAATTTGTGACATTCGTCACATTTTATGGCATGATCGCACCAGTTGAATGGGGACAGACCATGAGCAAACCAGTGGTGCGTAACGAAATCATCGAAGCCGTGCGGGTACACAAGAGCGCCTTCTGGGCCGTGGCGGCTTTTTCTTTCGTCATCAACCTGCTCTATCTCACCCCCTCGCTCTACATGTTGCAGGTGTACGACCGGGTGGTCACCAGTCGCAGCGAGCTCACCCTCATTTTCCTCTCGGTCATCACGATCGGCATGTTTGCCGTCATGGGAGGCCTCGAGTATGCCCGTTCCCAGGTGCTGATCCGGGTGGGCAACGCCATCGATGAGGTGCTCTCCAAGCGGGTCTTCACTGCCACCTTCGAAAACAACCTGCGCGCCGGGCAGGGCAACCCCGCCCAGGCGCTGGGCGATCTCAACAACGTGCGCCAGTTCGTCACTGGCAATGGCCTGTTCGCCTTTCTCGACGCGCCCTGGATTCCCATATACCTCGTCGTGATTTTCATGTTGCACCCCATGCTGGGGTGGTTTGCCCTGGGCGGGACGCTGCTGCTGGTGACGCTTACCTACATCACCGAAAAGGTCTCCAAGGGTCCGCTGGAGGCGGCCAACCGGCACGCCATCCAGGCCAGCAATTTTGCCAACAGCAACCTGCGCAATGCCGAAGTCATTGAAGCCATGGGCATGCTACGCCCCATGATCACGCGCTGGTATGCCCACCAGGCCAACATGCTGGAACAGCAGACCATTGCCTCGCATCGCGCTGCCACCGTCTCGGCGGTGACGCGCCTGGTGCGCCTCATCATCCAGTCCGGGGCACTGGGGCTGGGCGCGCTGCTGGTGATCGAGGGCAAATCCACGCCGGGCGTGATGATTGCCGCCTCCATCCTGACCGGACGCGCGCTGGCCCCGGTGGAGTTGCTGATTGCCACCTGGAAGGGTTTTTCCTCGGCGCGCAGTGCCTATGAGCGCCTGGCGCGCCTTCTGGAATTCCTGCCGCCGCGCACGCCGGGCATGAGCCTGCCACCGCCGCGCGGCCTCGTGACCATGGAAAATGTCTATGCCACGCCCCCGGGCGGCAAGGTGGCCGTCATCAAGGGCGTCAACCTCACCTTCATGCCCGGCGATGTCGTGGGCATCATCGGTCCCTCGGCCTCGGGAAAATCCTCTCTGGCCCGCCTGATGGTGGGCATCTGGCCGGCCCAGGTGGGCAAGGTGCGCCTGGATAACGCCGACGTGTACCAATGGAACAAGGATGAGCTGGGGCCCATGGTGGGCTACATGCCCCAGGACGTGGAACTCTTCAACGGTACTGTGGCGGAGAACATTGCGCGCTTTGGTGCCATCGACAGCGATCGGGTGGTGCAGGCTGCGCGCCTGGCCGGGGTGCACGACATGATCCTGCATTTCCCGGGGGGCTACGACACCCCCATCGGCGAGGGGGGTAGCGTACTCTCGGGCGGGCAGCGCCAGCGCATTGGCATCGCGCGCGCGCTGTACGGCTTGCCGGCCTTCATTGTGCTGGACGAGCCCAATTCCAACCTCGATGACGTGGGCGAGGCGGCCCTCGTCTCCACGGTGCAGGCCCTGAAGCAGGCCGGCAAGACGGTGGTGGTGATTACGCACCGCATGAGCGTGTTGCAGGCCGTGGACAAGTTGCTGCTGATGCGCGATGGCACGGTGCAGTTGTTCGGCGAGCGCGATGCCGTGCTGCAGGCCCTGGCCGCCGCCCGCAATCCGCAACCGCAAACCAGCATTCCCCAGCAGGGACAGGCAGGCGCACCGGCGCCAGCGCAGGAGTAAGCATCA
Source organism: Pseudomonadota bacterium (assembly GCA_021804705.1). Lineage (GTDB taxonomy): Bacteria > Pseudomonadota > Gammaproteobacteria > Burkholderiales > Ferrovaceae > JAJZRV01. Next base: position 8,363 of record JAJZHC010000026.1, on the reverse strand, counting down.
TGACTAAAAACGAACCCGTCATCATTGACGTCACACCGGTGGTCAAAGGTGAACCCGAGGTTGCCCCGGTTCCCGTCAACGCGCGCAAAAGCATCCTGCTGGGTTGGATTATCCTGCTGCTCGGCTTTGGCGGATTTGTGTGGTGGTCCTTCGCAGCCCATCTGGACGAAGGGGTGCCGGTGCAGGGGACAGTGGTGGTGGATTCCAAGCGCCAGGTCATCCAGCACCAGACCGGTGGCACCATCGAGGCCATCCTGGTGCGCGATGGCGACACGGTGAAGAAGAATCAGGTACTGATGCGCCTCATCAACACGCAAAGCGAAGCGGCGCTGGCCATCAACACCCATCTTGCCGACACCCTCAGTGAACAGCTGGCGTCTCTGAAACCCTTGGTGGCAGAAGGCTATTACCCGCGCAACCAGTACCTGGACCTGCAGCGCCAGTACGACGACGCGCAGTCCAAGATCAAGGTGGCCCGCGAAGAAAACCAGCGCACCGAAATCCGTGCGCCGGTGGCGGGTACGGTCATGGGGGTGTCGGTGTATACCGTGGGCGGCGTGGTCCAGCCTGGCGCGCGCATCATGGAAATCGAGCCTGCTGGCGACAAGCTGGTGCTCGAAGCCCAGATTCCCACCCATTTGATCGACAAGATCCGCGCCGGGCTCAGGGCGGACGTGCGCCTCACGGCGCTGAACCAGCGCACCACTCCGGTGCTGGAGGGCACCGTGCTGTGGGTATCCCCGGACCGGTTCCAGGATCCCCAACGTCCGGAAATTGCTTACTACACCGCGCGTGTGGCGCTGGAGCCTGACGCTGCAAAGCTGCTCAAGGACGAAACCCTGCAGGCGGGCATGCCCGTGGAGATCATCATCAAGACCGGCTCGCGCACCTTCTGGGATTACCTCGTGAAACCCATCAAGGACCGGGCGGCCCTCTCGCTCAAGGAACGCTAGGATGAAGCGCTTTCGTTCCGGCGTACTGGCCCTGGCGTTGCTGGGGACGCTCACCCCGCTGCGGGCCATGGATCTGGATGCCGCCATTGACGCTGCCGAGAAAAACGATCCGACGCTCGCTTCCGCCCAGGCCAATCGCGACGCGGCCTTCGAGAACATTGCCATCGCGCGCGCCAAGCTGTTGCCGCAAACCAGCTTTCAGAGCCTGGTGCAAAAACTCGAGGAAGGTGTGAAGCAGGAGGGCGCAACACCAGCGGGTGGTTCCGTCGGCTCCAGCTATCTCGTCAACGCCTACAACAACCAGTTCTCATTGCGCCAGGGGTTGTACCACCCGCGCGACTGGATGGGTTATGACATTGGCCAGTTGCAATCGGAATACGGCGCGCAAAAGCTGGCCTCGGCGCGCAGCGACCTGTGGGTGCGCACCACCAATGCGTGGCTCGATGTGCTCACGGCCGTCGAATTGCGTCGCATCTATGAGCAGACGGTCAAGACCACGGGGTATGCCGCCGAGCAGGCTGAAAAGCGTTTCAAGGCTGGTGACGGCACGCGTGATGCTGCCGTGGAGGCCCGAGCCCAGCATGAGCTGGCCAAATCGCAACTGCTTGAAGCCGAGATCAACCAGCGCAGTCGTGAGCAGGCCTTCAAGCGCCTCACCGGCATGGAGGCCACCGACCTGCGCGATTATCGCCTGCCCGACTATCGCCAGGTGCATCTGGCCGTGAGCAATCCCGACGAGTTGCAGCAGATCGTGTCCAGCACCAATCCTGAGATCCTGGCAGCCCAGGCCGCCGAGCAGGTCAACAAAAAGCGCGCCGAACAGGCCCGCGCCGACCGCCTGCCCACTGTGGACCTCGTGGCCTCCAAAAGCTGGGCCCAGAGTGACACCGTGTTCACCATCAACCAGCGTTACAACGTCCTGGGAGCCGGGGTACAGGTCAACATTCCGCTGTATGACGGTGGTGGGCTTTCTGCCACCCAGCGCCAGGCCGAATTTGCCGCCAGAGCCTCCAGCGAGGACCTGCGCACGCAGCAGGTGAAACTGGCCACGCAGGTGGAGTCGGACTGGGCCTCGGCCGAGGCAAGCCTCGAGCGTGCGCGCAGCGCCGAAGTGCTGATCGCCTCGGCACAGGAACAAAAACGCGCTGCGGAAATGGGGCTGAAATCAGGCATCCATACTTGGGGAGATGTGGCCCAGGCGGACATCCTGATCGCGCGCCGCGCCAGCGATTACCTCAGTTACGCCAGCGGCGTGCTGCGTGCGCAGGCGCACCTGCTCTCTGCCTTGCCGGTGACTGAAAACGTCTGGGAACCCTGGGTAGCCCAGATCTCGCAGCTCGCCAAGCCGTAAAAAACGGGGGCAAGGAAAATGAAGGAAAATGGGGACAGACCCCAATTTGGGGTCTGTCCCCATTTTCCTTGCCCTCCTTCCCCTAGCTGCGCCCGTAGCCGTCCTCGAAGCGGACGATGTCGTCCTCGCCCAGATACAACCCGGATTGCACCTCAATGATTTCCAGCGGTGCATTCGTGGTGTTTTCCAGGCGGTGCCGGACCCCCAGGGGAATGTAGACCGACTGGTTTTCCTGCAGGGCAAACACCTCGTCGCCGCGCGTCACCTGCGCCGTGCCTTTTACCACCACCCAATGTTCGGCCCGATGATGATGCAGTTGCAGCGACAGGCGCGCGCCCGGCTTGACGGTGATGCGCTTGACCTGGAAGCGCTCGCCGCGGTCGATGGAGTCAAACACGCCCCAGGGGCGCGGCACGCGACGATGCTGGGTGGCTTCGGCCACCTCGCGGGCCTCGAGCTGGGCCACCACGTCGCGTACCGACTCTGCGTGGTCCGGATGGGCCACCAGCAGCGCATCGGGAGTATCCACGATCAACAGCCGTTCGGTACCCAGCGCCACGACCGGACGGTGCGGTGCGTGGATGTAGGTGTCGTGACAGTGGTGCACATGCCCCTGCCCTGAAATGCGGTTGCCGGCGTCGTCCGCGGGGACGAGTTCCGCCACGGCGTTCCAGCTGCCCACGTCGCTCCAGGCGCCGTCAAAGGGCACCATGGCCACCTTGTCGTGATGCTCCAGCACCGCGTAATCAATGGACTGGCTGCGACAGTCTTCAAAACTGGCGCGATCGAGGCGCGTGAAAAGGCCATCCGTGCTGCCCCGCTGCAAGGCATGGCGCGCCGAGGCCAGGATATCCGGCGCGTGCCGTTGCAGCGCATCGATCAGGGTGCCGGCCTCGGTCAAAAATATGCCCGCGTTCCAGTAATGCCCGCCCTGCAGCAGTAATTGCTGGGCCAGGGCCGCCTGGGGCTTTTCAATGAAGCGCACCACCGGATAGGCATTGGGGACAGACCCCACAGGTGGGGTCTGTCCCCGTTCGCCGCCGCATTCAATGTAACCATAGGCGGTGCTGGGAAACGTGGGCGTGACGCCAAAGGTGACGATGTAGCCTGCCTGGGCAGCAGCGACGCCGCGCCGGACGGTATCCACGAAGGCGGCATGATCGGGAATGTGGTGGTCAGACGGGAGGAACAAGAGCAAGGCGGCGCGCTCCTGCTGCGCCAGGGCGGCCACGGCCATGGCTGCCGCCGTGTTGCGTCCCACGGGCTCCAGCAGCTGGTGCACCGTCACCCCGGCGGCTTCAGCCGCATCCTGCACCAGAAAGCGGTGGTCCTCAGCGGCGATGGCCAGCGGCTTGGCGCTCAGGGCATGCACCCGTTCCAGGGTGAGCTGCAACAGGCTTTTGTCACCGATGAGCGGCACGAACTGTTTGGGAAACGATTTGCGCGACAGGGGCCACAGCCGCGTGCCGCTGCCGCCGCACAGGATGACGGGCAGAATGACGACGGGTTTCATGGCAGCAGATGGGGCGCGCTCTTGGGCCCGTAGTGTTTGAATTTTTCCAGGGCTTCTGCCATGTGCGCGGTGCTGAGCCGTCCCGGCTCAGCCACGGTGAGCGCCTTGAAGTAGACCTCGCACAGCCACTCCACTTCCACGGCAATGGCCAGCGCTGCAGGCAGCGATTCGGCTACGGTGATGAGGCCGTGGTGGGCCAGCAGGCAGGCGCGCCGGTCCTGCAGTGCCGTGACCGCGGCCTGGGCCAATGCTTCCGACCCGAAGGTGTGGTAAGGCGCGCAACGCACTGAATCGCCGCCGGCGATGGCGATCATGTAGTGAAAGGCCGGCAACTCGCGCTCGAGGCAGGCCAGTGCCGTGCAATGGGGTGCATGGGCATGCAGCACGGCCGCGTGTTCGGGAAAGGCCGCGAGGATGTCGCGGTGCATCACCCATTCGCTGGAGGGTTCGCGCCGTCCCCGCACGGCACCGTCAAAATTCATCCAGACCATGTCCTCGGCCATCATCTCCGCACTGGGCACACCCGAGGGAGTGATCCAGAAGCCCTCGCGGTCGCGCAGGGAGAGGTTGCCGGTGGCGCCGTGGTTCAGACGCAGGGCTTCCATTTGACGGGCGGTAGCGATCAGGGACTGGCGGGCGTTGGCGAGGGACATGGTCATTAAAACCGCATTCGTGAACGGAACCCGATTCTCGCAGAAAAACTGAAAAATGGGGTTATAAAGAAAATTGGGGTCTGTCCCCAAAAACACCCAAAAAAATGGGAGTCTTCCCGGATTTTAATTAGAATTGGGGTCTGACCCCAATTTTTTGCAATTTTTTGACCGCAATTTCTTTTCCCATCATTATCGGAAACCCAAGTCATGCACCAAATCGTCATTGTGGGTGGCGGCGCCGGCGGGCTGGAACTGGCCACTCGCCTGGGAGACACGCTGGGCAGAACGGGCCGGGCCGGAATCACCCTGATCGAGAAAGCGCGCACGCATTTCTGGAAGCCGCACCTGCATGAAATTGCCGCGGGCAGCATGGACCTCGACGTCCATGCCCTGGATTATCTGGCGCAGTCCCACTGGCATCATTTCCGTTTTCGCATCGGCGAGATGGTCGGGCTGGACCGCGAGCAGCGCCTGGTGCACCTCGCACCCTATCACGACGACGAGGGCACCATCGTCACTGAGGCGCGCAGTTTTCACTACGACACGCTGGTGCTGGCGGTGGGCAGCAATACCAACGACTTCGGCACGCCCGGGGTGGCCGAAAACGCCATCGCCCTGGAAACCACCGAAGAGGCCGACCGATTCCACCGTCGCCTCGTGAACGCGTTTTTACGCGCCCATGCCCAGACCACGCCATTGCGTCCCGAGCAGTTGCAAGTGGCCATCGTGGGGGCCGGGGCCACGGGGGTGGAACTGGCCGCCGAACTGCATAATGCCACGCGCGACCTCGTGTCCTACAACCTGGATCGCATCGAGCCCGACAAGGACATCCGCCTGCATCTCATCGAGGCCTCGCCGCGCATCCTGCCGGCGTTGCCCGAGCGCATCTCCGACAGCGCGCACCGCATGCTGGCACAGCTCAAGGTGCAGGTCCACACCGGCGCACGCGTGGCCGAGGTGCTGCCGCAGGCGGTGCGCCTCGCCTCGGGCGCGATCATTCCTGCCGAGCTCGTGGTATGGGCGGCAGGCGTCAAGGCGCCGGCGTTTCTCTCGGAGCTGGGCCTTGAGACCAATGCCATCAACCAGCTGGTGGTCACCGCCACCCTGCAGACCACGCGCGATGAGCGCATCTTTGCCCTGGGCGATTGCGCCGCAGCCCCATGGCTGGGCCATGAGGGCAAATGGGTGCCGCCGCGCGCCCAGGCGGCGCACCAGCAGTCCAGCCACCTGGTGCGCGAACTGGCACGCCAGCTGCAGGGCAAGCCCCTGCGCCCCTTCCACTACCGCGATTTTGGATCGCTGGTGTCGCTGGGCGAATACTCCACTGTGGGCAACCTGATGGGCAACTTCGTGGGCGGCAACATGTGGGTGGAAGGGCTGTTTGCACGCTGGATGTATGTGTCGCTGTACAAGATGCACCAGATGGCGCTGCACGGGTTTTGGAAAATGGCGCTCAACACCGTGGCGCGCTTCATCAGCCGGCGCACCGAACCCCACGTCAAGCTGCACTGAGGCGGCGGCGCGCCATGTGGTTGACCCGGTTGAAGCGCGTCCTCATCGGCGCCAGTTTTCCGCTGTCGTTTCGCCAGCTGTTGCTGCTGTATTTTCTCAGCATCATCCTGCTACTGGGCGGGGCCCTGACGCGCACCCTGGTGGTGGTGGAAACCCTCACCGAGGAAAACCGCGAATATCCCGTCAAGGCCCTGGAAATCGTCGAGGACGTGCGCGAGCTGCAGGAGCTTACCGTGGCCCTGGAGCGCAATGCGCGCCAGTACCTGGTACTCAATGACGCGGGGCTGCGGCGCGAATTGAAAACGCTGTGGGATAAATCCCGCAGCGTGACCGCTGCGCTGGGTCCGATTTATCCCGAAACGCTGATGCCGCTCACCGATGCCTGGCAGGCGCTGGCAGAAAAAACCCTGACCCCGTTCCTCCAGGCGGCAGACGCCAGGACCATGGACCAGGCTGCCGTATTCGACGGGTTTCGGCGCCTGGGCGAGCTCAACCAGCAAATCAATCGCCAGTCCAAAAGCTATCTCACGCAACGCAACCAGGCCCTCATCGACGACTTTGAAAAACAGCGCCGTGCCCTTATCGTGCTGGGCGTCTCGGCCGCCACGGTGGCAGGCGTGCTGGCGCTGGTGCTGGGCATCTGGCTGGCGTGGTCCTTCGAGCAGCTCGACGTGGCCATAGACCAGCTGGGCACCCAGCGCAGCGACCTGCCCATCACCATCGGCGGGCCCTCCGACATGCGCCAGCTGGGGCAGCGCATCGACTGGCTGCGCCAGCGCCTCTCTGCCCTGGAAGCCGACAAGCAGCTGTTTCTGCGCCATATCTCGCACGAGCTCAAAACGCCGCTGGCCAACCTGCGCGAGGGCATTGCGCTGCTCGAGGATCAGGTGACGGGGGGGCTGACCGGACACCAGAAGGAAGTCATCGTCATCCTGCGCGAAAACGCCATTGCCCTGCAGCACCAGATCGAGGGCCTGCTGCAGTACAACGCAGTGTCTTTCGACGCGCGCCGCCTGGAACGCCGGGCTACCGACCTGCGCGCCTTGCTGGAGGAGGTGGTCAACCGGCAGCGCCTGCAGTTTCAGGGGCGCAACATCGAGGTGACGGTAGCCGGGGATGCCTTGAAAGCCTCGGTAGACCCTGCGAAAATGGAAGTTGCCGCGGGTAACCTGTTGTCCAATGCCATTCGTTTCAGTCCGGAAGGGGGGCATATCCGCTTCACGCTCAGCCGCGGGCCGGGCACCGTGCGCATGGATTGCCAGGATGCGGGGCCGGGTATCGACCCGGGCGACCAGGACAAGATCTTCAACCCTTTTTACCAGGGCGTGCGGCAACCCCCGGGCGCGCGCAAGGGCAGCGGCATCGGATTGTCCATCGTCAAGGAACTGGTAGAAGCCCATGGCGGCACCGTCACCCTGTTGTCAGGCAGTGGCGGCTCACATTTTCGTATCGAGATACCTGATGAAAGCATTTGATGTCCTGCTGTACAGCGTGGCGTTCAGTCTGAGCGCCTGCGCCCTGTTTCCCGCCACACCCCACGCCGTTGCGCCCGCCCAACCCGCGCAGCGCGCCAGCGAAGCGCCGGTGCCGCTGGACCCCATCCGGCGGGCGCTGGAAGATTTCGAGCGCGACCGCCAGCTGGCCCCGGTGGATGTCGAGCACGAGGTGGCGCGCCTCGAGGCCCTGCCCGAGCGCGTCCCCGCCCAGCAGTTGCGCCTGACCCTGCTGCGCTCGCTGCGCCTGGAGCAGGATCGCGCGGCCCTGGCGGAGAAGGTTGACCAGTTGAACCAGCAGTTGCGCGATGCGCAGGCCCGCTCCGAGGCCCTCAGCAGCAAGATCCAGGAGCTCAAGGCCATCGAGCGCAGTCTGGTGTCCCGACCCACGCCCGATGCGGGCGAACGAGCGCCTGCGAAGCCATGACAACCTTTGACAATGCCCGTCGTACTTTCCTGCTCTCCATGGCGGCTGGTGCCGCGCTGGTTGCCCTCGGGACATCGCCCGCAGCCATGGCGGCCCAGGGGCTGGTGTTGGGCCCGCCCAGCGCCTTCTCCTTCGATGGTCTCGTGAATGAGGCGCAGCAGTTGTCCCGCAAGCCCTACCAGCCTGCTCCCGGGCCGGACCGGCTACTGGTGGACCAGATCGACTGGGCTGCCCATGGACAGATCCATTTCAAGGCGGAAGAAGCCCTCTTTGCCGAGGGCCCAGGCGCCTATCCCATTGCTTTTTTTCCGCCGGGCCGCTTCTTTCCCACAGCGGTGCGCATGTATCGCCTGGAGGAATTAGCGGGGCATACGGCCGCGCGCGAGATTGCCTTCGACAAGCGCCTTTTCGAGATCCCGCCGGACAATCCGGCGCAGCACCTGGGGCCGAATGCAGGCTTT
>JAJZHC010000025.1 GCA_021804705.1 Pseudomonadota bacterium | reverse complement strand
CGTGATTCCTGCTGGAATACCGCAGTGGTGTTTCCGGAGCCGAACAGGGCGTAGGTGGCCGGATCATTCAAGGGAATGTCGGTAATCCTGAAGCTGGCCGCCATGGGGTCGTCGGGAATGGCGCGGATGTGGCGCTCGGCCCAGTCCAGGATGGTGAGGGTGCGCAACCCCAGAAAGTCAAATTTCACCAATCCGACCTTTTCCACGTCATCCTTGTCGAACTGGCTGACCACGGCTTCCGAGTTTTCCTGGCAATACAGCGGCGTGAAGTCCGTCAGTTGGCCCGGTGCAATCAACACGCCACCTGCATGCATGCCCACGTTGCGCGTAATGCCTTCCAGTTTTTCGGCCAACGCCAGCAACTCGGCCACTTCCTCTTCTTCCGCTGCACGCTGGTTGATCTGGGGTTCCTGCTCGCGCGCCCTGGCAAGCGTCATGCCGATTTCGAACGGAATGAGTTTGGCAAGCTGGTCCACAAAGTTGTAGGGCAAATCCAGAACCCGGCCCACGTCGCGGATCACGGCCTTGGCCGCCATGGTGCCAAAGGTGGCGATTTGCGAGACGGAGTCGCTGCCGTATTTCTGGCGCACATACTCAATGACCCGATCGCGTCCGTCCTGGCAGAAGTCCACGTCGAAGTCAGGCATGGATACCCGTTCAGGGTTGAGAAACCGTTCAAACAGCAAGTCGTAGCGCAATGGATCAAGATCGGTGATGCCCAGACAATAGGCCACGAGAGAGCCCGCGCCAGAGCCGCGACCGGGGCCCACCGGCACATCGTGATGCTTGGCCCAGTTGATGAAATCGGCCACGATCAGAAAGTAGCCCGGAAAACCCATCTGCCGGATGGTGTTGCATTCAAAAGCGAGGCGCGCCTGATAGGTGGGCCGCTCCTGATCGCGCAACGTGGGGTCGGGATAGAGTTTGGCGAGGCGCATCTCGAGCCCTTCACCGGCCAGACGCTCCATGTAGTCATCCAGGGTCTCTCCGGGCGGGGTCGGAAAATCGGGCAGGCGCGGTTTGCCCAGGCTCAATTCCAGATTGCAGCGCTTGGCAATTTCCAGGGCGTTTTGCAGGGCTTCGGGCACATCGGAAAACAATGCGCGCATGTCCGCCTGGGATTTGAAATATTGTTCGCGGGTGAAGGCCTTGGGGCGACGCGCGTCCGCCAGCAGGTAGCCCCCGCCGATGCACACCCGCGCTTCGTGTGCCTTGAAATCGTCGGGACGGGTGAACTGCACGGGATGGGTGGCCACGAGTGGGATGTCGAGCTCTGCCCCGAGGTGGATGGTCATGTCCACCAGATGCTCCTGTCCGGGAGCCCCGGTGCGTTGCAGCTCCAGATAATACGCGTCACCGAAGGTATTCACCCAGCGTCGTGCGCGTTGCGTGGCTTCCTTGAGATTGCCCGCTGCAAGGGCCTGGCCCACGTCGCCCTGCTCTGCGCCGGACAGGACGATCAGGCCCGCCGCGTCTTCTTCCAGCCACGCCCGCTGGATGTAGGCCACGCCGCGCTCCTGGCCAGAACGCCAGGCCCGCGACAGCAACCGGCACAGCGCCAGGTAGCCCTGATGGTGGCGCGCCAGCAACAACACCCGAAAGGCCGGTTGCCGCTCTTCATCGGGAGCAACCCACACATCGCAACCGGCAATGGGTTTGATGCCCTTGTTGCGGGCCATGCTGTAAAAGCGGATCAGGCCAAAGAGGTTGTTGAGGTCGGTGATGGCCAGCGCCACCATGCCGTCCTCAGCAGCGCATGCGATGGCCTCCTCGATGCGAACGATCCCGTCCGTGATGGAGAATTCCGTGTGCAGGCGCAGATGAACGAAAGGCGTGGGCGAGGCAACAGTCATGCACGCATTTTACCCGAAGCCGGGAAGAGGACGGCTATCTTCGCGCAGCAAAAAAAGCCTTGAGGCGCGTCGCGCTTTCTTCGGCGCAAATGCCAGAAACCACTTCGGCGTGGTGGTTGAGCCGCGCCTCGGCAAACAGGTCCACCACGCTGCCGCAGGCGCCCGTCTTGGGGTCGGCGGCCCCGAACACCAGACGCGCGATGCGCGCATGCTGGATGGCCCCCGCGCACATGGCACAAGGCTCGAGGGTGACGTAGAGGGTGCAATCCACCAGGCGATAATTACCCAGCTGCCGGGCGGCATCGCGCAGCGCCTGGATCTCGGCATGGGCGCTGGGATCCTGGCGCGAGATGGGGCTGTTGAAACCGCGACCGACGATGACCCCGTCTTTCACCACCACCGCGCCCACCGGCACCTCCCCGGCGGCGCTGGCCTGATCCGCAAGCACCAACGCGGCCTGCATGAAAATGGGGTCTGTCCCCAATTTGTTTTCTTCGATGGTCATTACAGCAAGGTGATTCCAGGCAAGGTCAGGAAACAGCTTTCACGCACCAGGCGCACGAAATCCAGCATGTAGGGGGCGCCCGACAACCGGCTGGCACAAGCGCCATACAGACTGCCATACAGTCCGTCCCTGCCGATAGTGCAGTGCTTGACGTAACCTCGATCCAGATAGCTTTTGACCGCCCAAAGCGGGAGGGCCGAAATACCCCGACCGCTGGCGACGAGTTGCAGCAAGGCTGCCGTCAATTCTGTGCTGCGACGCTGCACGGTGATGCCTGACGGGCTCAGCAACTGGCGCACCACATCGAGCATCTCATCGGGCACCGGATACGTAATCAGGGTCTCCCCTGCAAAATCAGCAGCCTCCAGCCAGGGCTTTTCCACCAACGCATGACTGCGTGACAGGATGGCAACGATTTCAAAGCGGAACAGGGGATGGAAATCCACCCCGGTCAGGCCATTCTCCCATGTGGAAACCACTGCAAAATCTGCCTTGTCCTGGGGAATCAACGCTGCGGGCTCGGGGTTGAAACCTGAAACAATGTCCATTTCCACTTCCGGCCAGCGCGCGCGGAAGGCGTCCATGGCCGGCATCAGCCAGTCAAAACAGGTATGGCATTCCACGGCAATGCGCAACTGGCCTGCGGTTCCTGCCGCAAGCCGGGCCAGATCGAGCTCGGCAGCATCCACGTGCGGCAGAAGCCGATCGGAGAGTTCAAGCAACCGTGCGCCAATGGCAGTGAACCGGGGCGGCGCGGATTTGCGTTCGTACAGCGCGCCGCCGTAAACGGACTCCAGCAGTTTGATCTGGTGGGACAGGGCCGATTGCGTCAAGTTGAGCAATTCTGCCGCGCGCGACAGGTTTCCTGCATCCCTCAGGGCGGTCAGGGTGCGTAAATGACGCAGTTCAAGCAATGAAGACATGGCGCTCCACTGGGGCAGTATGAATAAAGTTCATTGTTATCATTAAATTTTATCGTTTGAATAATAATCCCTGGGCCGCGAACATGGCAAGTTCATGTTCAACGATGGAGGCAGGACCGTGATCAACACCCATATCCTGGGATTTCCCAGAATCGGCCGGCAACGGGAATTGAAGTTTGCACTGGAACGTCATTGGCGCGGAGAAATCACCCAGCAAGCGCTGGAAGAGACCGGGCGGGAACTACGGACGCGTCATTGGGCGCTGCAGCACGCTGCAGGGCTGGACTGGGTCAGCGTCGGCGACTTTGCCTATTACGACCAGGTGGCCAACCACATCCAGCTTCTGGGTTGCGAGCCTGCCCGCTTCGGGTTTTCTGAAAGTCAGCCGGAACTGCAGCGCTATTTCACCCTGGCGCGCGGCGTAGCACCGGGGGAACAGCACCCGCGTGAGGGACAGCACGCCCTGGAAATGACCAAGTGGTTCGACACCAACTATCACTATCTGGTGCCGGAATTTGGCCCGGAGACGACATTCCGCCTCGCCTCGCAAAGGCTGTTTGCCGAACTGGCCGAGGCCCGGGCAGCAGGACACCGCACCAAGGTGGTCGTGTTGGGGCCGCTCAGCTTTCTCTGGCTGGGTAAGGAAAAAACCCCGGGATTTCAACGCCTGTCCCTGCTGGACCAGCTGATTCCCGTCTATGTCGAAATCCTGCAGCGCCTCAAAACCGAAGGCGCCGATTGGGTCCAGGTGGACGAACCGATTCTGGGGCTCGATCTGCCCGCCCCTTGGCAGGCGGCTTTTGAGCCCACCTATGCTGCGTTTTCAGGCCACGCATCGCCTCCTCTGATGCTGGCCACGTATTTTTCACCGCTAAAGGAAAACCTCGCCCTGGCCTGCCGCCTGCCCGTCGCCGCCTTGCACGTGGACGGCATCCGCGCCGCGGACGAACTGACCATGGTGGCCGAAGCCCTGCCTGACACCAGGATACTGTCAGCGGGGGTCATTGATGGCCGGAATATCTGGCGTACCGACCTGGATGACACCTTGGCCCTGGTCAAGGTGCTGCTGCAACGGCGCCAGGGGACGCTCTGGCTTGCCCCTTCCTGCTCCCTGCTGCATGTGCCGATCAGCCTGGACCAGGAGACGGCACTGGACCCGGAATTGCGGTCATGGCTGGCCTTTGCCCAGGAGAAACTGGGCGAGTTGCGCATGCTGGCCCAGGCGCTGCGTGGCGATGAAGACCCAATGGCGAGCGCATGGGATGCCAGTCGCCAGGCCCTGGCCAGCCGACGAACGAGCCGGCGGGTGCACAACGCTGCCGTGACCCAGCGCCTGCTGACACTGCCTCAGGATGCCGACCGTCGCCGCAGCCCGTTCAAGGCACGCCAGGTCCTGCAGCGCCAACGCTTCAAACTCCCGTTATTTCCCACTACGACCATCGGTTCTTTTCCGCAGACCAGCGACATCCGCGCGGCCCGTGCCGCTCATAAACGGGGGACGATGGACGATGTCCAGTACCGTCTGGCCATGGAATCGGAAATCGCACAGACGATTCGCCAGCAGGAGACCCTCGGGCTTGATGTGCTGGTCCATGGAGAAGCCGAGCGAAACGACATGGTGGAATACTTTGGCGAACAGCTGGAAGGTTTTGCTTTTTCATCCCATGGCTGGGTTCAGTCTTACGGGTCACGCTGCGTCAAACCCCCCATCATTTTTGGCGACGTCTTTCGCCAAACCCCCATGACCGTGGCATGGACGCGATTTGCTCAAAGCATCACGCAAAAACCAGTGAAGGGCATGCTCACCGGGCCCATCACCATCCTGCAATGGTCCTTTGTCCGCACCGATCAGGCGCGTTCGCAAACGGCACTGCAAATTGCACTGGCGGTGCGTGATGAGGTCTGCGATCTGGAACAGGCAGGCATCGGGATCATCCAGATCGACGAACCCGCCTTGCGCGAGGGGCTGCCCCTGCATCGCGATCAATGGCAAGCGTATTTACACTGGGCTTGCCGCGCCTTCCGCATTGCCTCGTGCGGCGTGGCCGATGATACCCAGATTCACACCCACATGTGCTATTCGGAGTTTAACGACATCCTGCCCGAGATTGCCGCCCTGGATGCCGACGTCATCACCATCGAAACCAGCCGCTCCGACATGGATCTGCTGCGCGGCTTTGGCCAGTTTCATTACCCCAACGAAATCGGGCCTGGTGTGTATGACATTCACTCGCCGCGCATTCCATCCACAGCGGACATGTTGCGGCTGCTCGACAAGGCGGCAACCGTAGTTCCGCCGGAACACCTGTGGGTCAATCCGGATTGCGGGCTTAAAACCCGGGGTTGGCCAGAAACCCTGGAAGCCCTCTCGCGCATGGTGGCGGCTGCCAGACAAATGAGGGAGAAAACCACAATATCTGGGGGTTGACATCAATAGATTTACTATAGGTGCCGCAAAATCCATTGACACCGAAATTAGGCAACTGCTACATTGTGTCCAGATGGTTCCCCATTTGGGGATTAAAAGGGAATCCGGAAAATCCGGAGCTGCCCCCGCAACTGTGATCGGCGAGACTTCTGCTTCCTCATGCCACTGGATGATTCCGGGAAGGCCGGCAGAAGACGATGACCCGAAAGCCAGGAGACCTGCCCTCGATTGATCTTTGTCTGAATGGGGCGGGGTGTCTCCGGGGACGATGACGACAGTGGTGCGTCCGAATTCCCCGGAGCGCCCACCATCCATCTTCCGGTTCTCCCGCACCACAACCTTCCAGGAGAACCCCGCTCATGTCATCAGCGCAACTTGCCATCGCCCCCAACCTCCAGGACGCCGGTCTGGAAGTCATTCGCCGCAATGGCGCCATCGTCTCTTTCCATGCGGATAAAATTGCCACCGCCCTGACCAAGGCATTTCTTGCAGTGGAAGGGCAACAGGCCATGGCCTCGGCCAAAACCCGTGATCAGGTGGGGCGCCTCACCGATACAGTGGTGAATGCCCTGACGCGCCGCCTGCCCGCGGGCGGAATCGTGCATATCGAGGACATCCAGGATCAGGTGGAACTGGCCCTGATGCGCTCGGGCGCACATGATGTGGCCCGGGCCTATGTGCTGTATCGCGAAAAACGCGCCGAAGCCCGCGCTGCTGAAGCCGCTCTCATAGCCCCCGTGCAGGGGGCCCCGCTACAGGTACAGGACGGAGACCGTCGCCAACTGCTGGACCAACGGGCACTGCTGGACGCATGCCAGGAGGCCTGCGCGGGGCTCACGGACGTAGACCCGGAGGCCGTGCTCAAGCTGACCCTGGAGAATCTCTACGACGGCGTTCCCATGGACGCGGTGCGTCACGCCCTGGTTCTCGCGGCGCGCACCCTGATCGAGCAGGAACCCGACTACAGCAAAGTGGCGGCACGGTTGTTACTGCGCATCGTCCGCGCAGACGTATTGGGCCGGGAAGTGGACCAGCAGGCCATGGCCGCAGCTTACCCCGAGGCCCTGAGGCAACTGGTTCGAGAGGGCGTCGCAGCCGAATTGCTGGACCCGCGACTACAGGAATACGATCTGGAGGTTTTGGGCCAGGCACTGGTGGCGGAACGCGATTTCCAGTTTGATTATCTGGGGCTGCAAACCCTGTTCGACCGCTATTTTCTTCATCGTGATGAGCGACGCATCGAATTGCCCCAGACCTTCTTCATGCGCGTGGCCATGGGACTGGCATTGAACGAAGTCCAGCGAGAGCAGCGCGCCATCGAGTTCTACCACCTGCTGTCGCGCTTTGACTTCATGAGCTCCACGCCCACCCTTTTCAACAGCGGCACGCTGCATCCCCAACTGTCGTCGTGTTATCTCACCACCGTCTCGGACGACCTGGACGGGATATACCAGAGCATCAAAGAAAACGCCCTGTTGCAGAAATATGCGGGGGGGCTGGGCAACGACTGGACGCCAGTGCGCTCCCTGGGCAGCCGTATCAAGGGCACCAACGGCAAAAGCCAGGGCGTGATTCCCTTCCTCAAAGTGGTCAACGACACCGCGCTGGCCGTCAATCAGGGGGGCAAACGCAAAGGGGCCGTGTGTGCCTATCTGGAAACCTGGCACCTGGACATCGAGGATTTTCTGGATTTGCGCAAAAACACGGGGGATGACCGGCGCCGCACCCACGACATGAATACGGCACACTGGATTCCGGATCTGTTCATGCAGCGCGTGATGCAAAACAGCGATTGGACCCTGTTTTCTCCGGTGGACACGCCGGACTTGCACGATTGTTTTGGCAAGGCGTTCGAGACGGCTTATGTTGCGCATGAAGCGCGGGCTGCACGTGGCGAGATCAGTCTATTCAAGCGCGTCCCTGCCGTGCAACTGTGGCGCAAGATGATCACCATGCTGTTTGAAACCGGGCACCCCTGGATCACCTTCAAGGACGCCTGCAACCTACGTTCGCCACAACAGCATGCGGGGGTCATCCATAGTTCCAATCTCTGCACGGAGATTACCCTCAATACCTCCGCCTCCGAAACGGCCGTGTGCAACCTGGGCTCGGTCAACCTGCTGGCACATCTGGTGCAGCGAGACGGACAGTGGGTTCTGGACCAGGACAAATTGCAACGCACGGTGCGCAGTGCCATGCGCCTGCTGGACAACGTGGTGGATCTCAATTTTTACCCCACATTGAAGGCGCGCAATGCAAACGTGCGACACCGTCCGGTCGGCCTTGGCATCATGGGGTTTTCCAACTGCCTGCAACACATGGGGCTGGCCTATGGTTCGCAAGAGACCCTGGACTTTGCCGACCGCTCCATGGAATCCGTATGCTACGAGGCGTACTGGGCTTCTACCGAACTTGCCGAGGAGCGTGGCCGGTACTCCAGCTTTGGCGGCAGCCTGTGGGACCAGGGCATCCTGCCCCTGGACTCCCTGAAGCTGCTTGAAGCGGCGCGCGGCGGGTTCGTGGAAGTAGACCGCCAGGCCAGGCTGGACTGGGCAGCACTCAAGGCCCGCATTGCCCGCTATGGCATGCGCAATTCCAACTGCGTGGCCATCGCCCCCACAGCCACCATATCCAATATCGTCGGCGTGTCGGCCTCGATCGAACCCGAATACCAGAACCTGTACGTCAAATCCAACCTGTCCGGCGAATTCACCGTGGTCAACGAAGCCCTGGTGCGCGATCTGAAAGCGCTGGGCCTGTGGGATGCCGTCATGATCTCTGATCTCAAATATTTCGACGGCGTCCTGGGCCCCATCGACCGAATTCCGGCCGAACTCAAGGCCCGCTATGCCACGGCTTTTGAAATTGACCCGGTGTGGCTGGTCGAAGCCGCAGCAAGACGGCAAAAATGGATTGACCAGGCCCAGTCCCTCAATCTCTATGTCGCCGGCGCCTCAGGCAAGCAGCTGGATGAACTCTATCGCCTGGCCTGGAGGCGCGGCCTCAAAACCACCTACTACCTGCGCACGCTGGGGGCCACCGCCATGGAAAAAACCAGTACGTCCGGTACCGCAGAAGCCGCCTTGCTTCTTGAAACGACGGCACCCCGCGTCTGTTCGATCCTTGACCCCGAATGCGAGTCCTGCCAATGAACGCCATCACACGATCACTCGCGCCCATCAACGCAGCCGACAAACGCATCGTCAATGCCAAGACCGACATCAACCAGTTGGCCCCGTTCAAGTACCCCTGGGCATGGGAATTTTTTCTGAACGCCAATCGCAACCACTGGACCCCGCTGGAAATCTCCATGGCCCAGGACGTGCACGATTACCACCACAAGCTGACGCCCGCTGAGCGTCACGTCTTTGAAAACGTGCTGGCATACCTCACCACCTCGGACATCCTGGCGATGCGCAACATCGGCCTCGCCGTAATGGAAAAGATGACCGCACCCGAACTGCAGATCTACCAGGCCCGGCAAGTCTACGAGGAGGCTTTGCATACCTGGACTTACCAGCACTGCATCGAAACCCTGGGACTGGACCAGCAGGAAATCTACAACCGCTATCGGGTCATTCCGGAAATCCACGGCAAGATCGCGCTTGCCAACCGGCGCCTGGAACGCGTCATGCGCGCAGACTTCGACCTGACCCAACGCGACAACCTGCATGAATTTGCCTTGTCCTACCTGTTCTTTGCCGGGATATTTGAAGGGTGCTGGTTCTACAACGGCTTCTCACCCATCTTTGCCCTGCAGCGTCGTGGCCTGATGAAGGGCACGGCCGAGCAATTGCAATACATCATGCGCGACGAGGTGCTGCACTGTGCGTTCGGCATCCGCGTGGTGCGCACCCTGCTTCAGGAAGAGCAGTTGCAGCTTGATCCCGCTGCCGTTGCGCGCCTGTGGGAAGAAGCCGAGGCAGCCGAAAATGCCTATGCGCGCTATGTATTGCGCGAGCCCATTCTGGGATACAACGCCGAAGTACACATCGCCCAGTTTCGCTTTATTGCCAACAGAAGGGCGCGCCAGCTGGGATTGGCCGAACCGTTTCCTGGCGCTGAAAGCTCGCTGACGTGGCTGGACGAACAGGCCAACTTGAGGAAAGAGAAAAACTTCTTTGAGACCCGCGTCACCGAATACCAGACCGGCGGCGCGCTCGCCTGGGATTGATTCCGGCTTTACCCGCCTTCCCGCTCACTGGCTGCGCGTGCGCGCAGCCAGTCTGGAAGTTCACGGTCCCCTGCATGGTCCAGAATATACTGGCGTATCAAACGTCGCACCACCTGGGAAGAGGTGAGATCCTGGCTGGCACAGATCTCCTCAAAGATCTGTTTTTTGCGGGGATCGATGAGCAGCGTCAATCGTGCCGTGCGATTTTCCATGTTTGCACATTTTATGTTAATCAAATTGTAATTGCAATCTAACCAGTGTCCAATGTAATTTACAGCTTATAGCAACCTTATCAGAAGGATCGTCAGAAAGACAATGCCTCTGGACTGGATTCTGATGCTCGTCCTGGCCTGGCTGCTGATCGGCAGCGCCGGTGTGCTGGCCTTGCGCCGCCTCACCCTGGTGGCACGCCTGCTCTTTCCCGCCGGCGGTCTGGTGGGACTGCTGCTGCTGGTTGCCGCAGTCCTGGCCCTGCGGGAAGCGCCGACAAGCGCCGTGTTGCCCCTCGGCCTGCCGTCGTTGCCCTTCCACTTTCGCCTGGACAGCCTGGCCGCGTTTTTCCTGATGGTCATCGGCGCCGCTTCCACCGGCATCTCATTTTTTGCCGCCGGCTATTTTCGCAAGGGAGAAGGCACGCCACCTGGCCTGCTGTGCCTGGAATACCATGTGTTCCTCGCCAGCATGGTGCTGGTGGTGCTGGCTGACGATGCCTATGCCTTCATGGTGATGTGGGAAACCATGGCGCTTGCCTCCTTCTTTCTCGTGATTGCCAACCACCGCCTGCCTGAAATCCGTCGTGCTGGCTACCTCTACCTCCTCATGGCTCACATCGGCGCCATCGGCATCCTGTTGTGCTTTGGCGTGCTGCAAGCCAATACCGGGGACTACACCTTTGCCAACATGCGCGCCCAGCACCTCTCGCCTTTCTGGGCCTCACTGGCCTTCCTGCTGGCGCTGTTCGGCTTTGGCGCCAAGGCCGGCATTGTGCCGCTGCATGTGTGGCTACCCGAAGCCCATCCCGCGGCTCCATCGCCGGTTTCCGCCCTGATGAGCGGCATCATGTTGAAAACGGCCATTTACGGTTTGCTGCGGGTCACCTTTGACCTGCTGCATACGCCGCTGTGGTGGTGGGGTGTTTTGCTGCTGGGTCTGGGCCTATTGAGCGCCCTCTACGGGGTGGTGTTTGCCGCCGTGCAGGTGGACATGAAGCGCCTGCTGGCCTATTCCTCCATCGAAAACATTGGCCTGTTGGTGGCCGGCATCGGTCTCGCGGCCCTGTTTGCAGCTTATGGCATGCATCCCATGGCGGCCCTTGCCCTCACCGCCGTGCTTTATCACACGGTGAGCCACGCATTCTTCAAAAGCCTGCTGTTCGTGGCCACCGGCTCGGTGTTGCATGCCACACGAGAGCGCAGTCTGGGCAAGCTGGGGGGGTTGATCCGCTTCATGCCCTGGGTGGCCTGGATGACGCTCATCGGCGCACTCACCAGCGCCGGCCTGCCACCCCTGGGGGGCTTTGTTCCGGAGTGGCTGCTGCTGCAAAGCTTTCTGTTCACCCCGGGTCTGCCCAATGCATTCCTCAACATGCTGGTTCCCGTGGCGGCCGCATTGATTGCCCTGGTGGCGGCCCTGGCAGGCTATACCATGGTCAAGTTTTTCGGCGTGATCTTTCTGGGACAGCCGCGCGAAGAAAAACTGTCCCAAGCCCATGACGCTGGCTTCTGGGAGCGCCTGGGCATGTTGTGGCTGGTGACCGGATGCGTGGCCCTGGGCCTGTTTCCCGTGCCGGTCATCACCCTGCTCGATGCCGTCACCCGTCCGCTGGTGGGAGCCGGCCTCGGTGCAGCCGTGTCCGGCAGCCAGTGGCTGTTGATACCCGTGTCGCTGGAACGGGCCAGTTACGGGCCTGCGCTCTTCCTGCTGGGTGTGGCCATCAGTTTGGTCCTGGCCTTCGCGCTGGTGCGCGTGTTTTATCACGGACGCCTGCGCCGCGCCCCGCCCTGGGATTGCGGCTATCCCTGGCAGAGCCCGCGCATGCAGGACACTGCAGAAGGTTTTGGCCAGCCCATCCGGGAAATTTTTTCCCCCTTTTTTCGCATCGAACGGTCCTTGCCCACGCCCTTTGATGCACAACCACATTACCGCGTCAGCGTAGGCGACCACCTCTGGCACTGGCTGTACCTGCCGGTGGCACGCCTGGTGGAACGCCTGGCCCGATTGATTGGTCTGCTGCAACGCGGGCGCATCGCGATTTACCTGCTCTACAGCTTCGTCACCCTGATCGCCGTGCTGATGGTGGTGAAACGATGAATGCCATGGGCTATTTTTCGCAATTGCTGGAAATCTTCCTGGCATTGCTGCTGGCCCCCCTGCTGAGTGGCTGGATTAATCAGTGGCGCGCCTGGCTGCAGAACAAATCGGCACCCAGCCTGTTCCAGCCCTATCGCAAGCTGCACAAGCTGTTCCACAAGGACCTGGTGCTGGCCGAACATGCGTCGTCCCTCTACCGCATCACGCCCTATGTCGTCTTTGGTTGCATGGCGCTGGCTTGCGCCATCATTCCTTCGCTCTCCACCGATCTGCCGCTCTCGCCCGCCGCAGATGCCATTGCGCTGGTGGGCCTGTTTGCCCTGGCGCGCGTGTTCATTTCGCTGGCCGCCATGGACGTGGGCACCGCCTTTGGCACCCTGGGGGCGCGCCGCGAAATGCTGATTGGTTTTCTTGCCGAGCCG
>JAJZHC010000024.1 GCA_021804705.1 Pseudomonadota bacterium | reverse complement strand
CTCCCTGCCACGCGCCTTGCATCAACTGGGGCTCGATATCCGCATCCTGCTGCCAGGCTATCCTGCCGTTCTGAAGCAGTTGCCCAAGGCCCGGGCGTGCTGTCAGATCACTTCAGCCACAGCGGACAGCCCGCCGGCCCGCTTGCTGCAAGCCCTGCTGCCGGGAACGAAAGTCCCTGTACTGGTTCTTGAGTGCGCCGCCCTGTACGACCGTCCGGGCTCGCCCTATCAGGATGCAAGTGGCAAGGACTGGACGGATAATGCGTTGCGCTTCGGCCTTCTGTGTCAGGTAGGCGCCTGGCTATGCGGCCCCCACTCCACTCTGGATTGGCGCCCGGACATCGTGCATTGCAATGACTGGCAATCGGCACTCATCCCGGCATTGCTGCACCATCAGGACAAACCCGTCACACGCTCGGTAATGACCATTCACAATCTGGCCTTTCAGGGTAATTTCGAACCGCAATGGGTAACGCGCCTTGGGTTGCCCATGGAAAGCTTTCATATACACGGCCTGGAATTCTACGGCCAGCTTTCCTTTCTCAAGTCAGGCATCAACTATGCCGACAAGATCACCACGGTAAGCAAGCGCTATGCCGCCGAAATTCAGACACCGGTTTTCGGTTGCGGCATGGAGGGCCTGTTGCAGCAGCGCAGTGCCGACCTTACGGGCATCGTCAACGGCATCGACGAAGAATGGAATCCTGCGCGTGACCCCACGCTCACTGCCAACTTTGACGCCACCCACCTTGCCGCCAAGGCGCGCAACAAACGCGCGCTGCAACGTGAATGCGGATTGACGCACAACCCCGCCATCATGCTCATTGGCATGGTCACCCGGCTGACGCACCAGAAGGGCCTGGATGTCCTGATGGCATGTATGGAGGCCCTGACACATTTCCCGGTGCAGCTTGTCGTGCTGGGCAGCGGCGAGGCTGCAATCGAACAGCAACTTCAGCAATGGGCACGCCTCCACCCCGATCGCGTGAGCGTCACCCTGGCCTTTGACGAGGCGCTGTCACACCGCATCATGGCGGGCTGCGACCTGTTCCTGATGCCTTCGCGTTTCGAACCCTGCGGTCTTTCCCAAATGTACGCCATGGCCTACGGCGCGCCGCCGCTGGTTCACCGTACCGGGGGGCTGGCTGACACAGTCACCAACTGCACCCCGGAAACCATGGCTGATAAAACCGCCACGGGATTTTCATTCGACGAACTCACCCCCGAAGCTCTGCAGACGACAATGTTGCGCGCCATTGCGTGCTTTGAGGAAAAGAAGGGATGGCGGGCCTTGCAACGCATTGGCATGCGCCGCGACTTCAGCTGGGACAAGGCGGCGGCACAATACCTCGCCGTGTACCGCCAACTCGTATCAGAAGCCTGAAGCAACTCAAAGCCAGGTCATCAACCCTGTCTCGAAGGGGTGCGTGAGGTGCCTGTGCTGGGGGTAGATACGAATGCGGTAATCCAACTGACCGCACAGCTCGGGCTGAAGATCGAGGCTGAACAGGTGCTCCTGGCTATCGTTCAGGGGCCCTTCGAAGCGGAAATGGAACGGTGGCAGCACCGGTGGCCCGGTACGGGTGATGGAACGATTCAGAAGCAGTTCCACGCAAACATCCTCTGGCCGCAACCCGTCCAGATACACCGCCACCTCCACGTGCATGCTGCTGCCAAACTTGATGTAGCGAATCGGCGCGTCCAGGCGTCGCAACGTGATCCTGCTCCAGGCCTGCCGCACCTGCTCCTTCCATGCTGACAATTCACGCGCCACAGCAAACCCATCCTGGCTGTAACGCTGTCCCTGGCTGCTGGCTGGCAGGTAAAAACGGGTCTGGTATTCGTCAATCATCCGGCCGGTATTGAATTGCGACAGCGTGCTGGCCATGGCCGCCTTGGACTTGGCCACCCACCCCGGGGAATACCCGAATTTGCTACGGTCGTAATAAAGC
Organism: Pseudomonadota bacterium; assembly: GCA_021804705.1. Classification (GTDB taxonomy): domain Bacteria; phylum Pseudomonadota; class Gammaproteobacteria; order Burkholderiales; family Ferrovaceae; genus JAJZRV01. Next base: position 10,677 of record JAJZHC010000024.1, on the reverse strand, counting down.
GGCACCACCTGGTCCTGGATGATTTCGTAGAGGGTGCGGGCATCTTCCTGGTTGCGTCGGCTCTCATCGAGGTAATCGGGGGCAGGCCGGATGGCCCAGCCATTCTTGCCGTCATAGCCTTCACCCCACCAGCCGTCCAGCACGCTCAGATTGAGCGTGCCATTGATGCCCGCCTTCATGCCCGAAGTGCCGCTGGCCTCCATGGGATACAGGGGCGTATTGAGCCATACGTCCACACCGGCCACGAGGCGCCGGGCCAGTCCCATGTCGTAGTTTTCCAGGAGCAGAATCTTGTCCTGGAATTCAGGCATGGCGGCAATGGCATGGATGCGGCGGACGATGTCCTGTCCAGGGTGGTCTGCAGGATGGGCCTTGCCAGCAAACACGAACAGCACGGGACGGTGGGCATCCAGAACGATCTGGCGCAACCATTCCAGGTTGTTGAACAGCAGGTCGGCACGCTTGTAAGTGGCAAATCGCCGTGCAAAGCCGATGGTCAACACATTGGGCTCGTGCAGATCAGCATGCTTGAGCAGGCGCTCCAGGTGGGTATCGTTGCCCAGGTTGCGATAATGCTCCACCGACACCCGCTGGCGGATGGCATACAGCATCTGCGACTTGAGCGACTGGCGCACACTCCAGTAAAGGTGATCCGGAATGTCGTTGACGCTGTTCCAGAAGGTGCGGTCAGACAAGCGGTTGCGCCATTCGCCACCGATGAACCTGTCGAACAGGTCGGCCCATTCACGCGCCAGGAAGGTAGGCACGTGCACGGCATTGGTGACGTAACTGATGGGGTTTTCTTGCACCGGAATTTGCGGCCAGAAGCCCGCACAGATGTGCGAGGTGACTTCCTGGTGGATGCGCGACACTCCATTCTGGAAACGCGACCCCCGTACCGCGAGGGCCGTCATGTTGAATTCTGATTCGCCGCCGCCCGGGTCGTTACCCAGCGCCAGCAGCTGTTCCATGCTGATGCCCAGTGACTGGTCGAGACCGGAAAAATAGCGCGCCATCATGTCGCGCGCAAAGTGGTCGTGCCCGGCGGGCACCGGGGTATGTGTGGTAAACACAGTGCTGGCTGCCACCGCTTCGAGTGCAGCGGCGCTGTTCATGTCGCCAGCACTGACCAGCATGCGCGTGCGTTCCAGCACCAGGAACGCGGCATGCCCCTCGTTGATGTGCCAGATGGTGGGTTTCAAACCCAGGCGCACCAGCGCCCGCACGCCGCCCACCCCCAGAACGATTTCCTGTTCGATGCGGATTTTTCGGTCGCCACCATAGAGCCTGTGGGTGATTTCCCGATCTTCTGGCGTGTTTTCCTCGAGATCGGTGTCGAGCAGGTAGATCTTGACGTTACCGATGCGCGACCACCATACCTTCACCTGGACGACGCGCCGTTCCATGTCCACCGTCACCCGAATTTCCTGACCGGACTCGTCCAGCGCAGGTTGCACCGGCAGCTCGTCAAAGTCCGAGTCAGCATTGAGCGCCACCTGGTTGCCTTCGCGGTCGATACATTGGGTGAAGTAGCCCTGACGGTAGAGCAGTCCCACCCCCACAAAGGGCAGACCGATGTCACTGGCCGCCTTGCAGTAGTCCCCGGCCAGGATGCCCAACCCGCCAGAATAGATGGGAAAACTTTCGTGAAAGCCGAATTCGGCACAGAAGTAGGCCACCAGATCGTCGGACGCCAGCTTGTTGAGCCGGCGCAAGGTGGGTTCGTTGTGATAGGTGTCGTAGGACGACAGTACCCGGTTGTAGGCCGTCAGGAAGGCGTGGTCTTCGGCTGCCTCGTTGAGCCGGTACTCGTCGATGCGGCGCAGGAATTTGATGGGGTTGGAACCCACGAGATCCCACAGCTGCGGGTGCAGGCGCGCAAACAGGGTACGCGTGGGACGATCCCAGCTGTACCACAGGTTATTGGCCAATTCTTCCAGGCGGCTGAGTTTTGAAGGGATTCTCGGGCTGGCTTCAACGATGAACCTGGTTCCCGGCATTTCGCCATATTCCATGACTTGCGTTCTCCTGAGCAAGAATTTCAGACTATCACAGGTTGCGCGTTAGTACTGGCTCCAAAGCATTTGGTTTCATTCGGTAATCCAGCGCAACACCCTTGCGTGCGCGACTGAGCAGGTAGCGCTTGAGCTCGCGCGCCGTCATTTCTGCAACCACCTCGGTACCAGCACGGTTGGTACCATGCACGATCAACCCATCTAGCGTAATGAGGCCCGCGGCCACCAGCTTTTCTTCCTTGTCGAGCCCCATCAGGATCACGCCGCGACCGCGCGGCATGGTTTTGATCTCATCCAGACCGAATACCAGAAGGCGCCCCTTTTCGGAAAGTGCCGCCACATGGGTGACCTCATCACGCCAGCGTGACGGAGCCAGCGGCATTTCGTCGGGTTCCAAGGAGAGAAAGGCCTTTCCTGCCTTGACGCGCGACACCAGGTCTTCGGCCTGGACGAGGAATCCTGCGCCACCCGAACCTGCCACGAGAAAGCGATCACCCGGCGCCACGGCAAAAGCCTGGCTGACGCGCGCACCGGGTTGCAGGTCGAGCAGCGAAGAAATGGGCACGCCATCCCCTCTTCCACCAGGCACCTCGGACACCTTGACAGTGTAGGCCCGCCCCTGGGTATCCAGCACCACGATGACCTGCACCGTGCGCGTTTCCATGATGGCGAGCGCTGCATCGCCAGCCTTGTAGGCAAACTGGCCGGCATCGAGCTGATGGCCCTGGCGCGAGCGTATCCAGCCATTGCGCGACAGGGTCACGGTGACAGCCTCATCCAGCACGGTGGGCGCCACCACGGTAGACTCAACCGCCTCGATGAGGGTGCGGCGCGCATCGCCATACTGCTTGATGTCCGCCTCGATTTCATGGGTGATGAGTTCGGTCTGCGCTTCGCGGCTATTGAGCACGGTTTGCAACCCGCGCCGTTCCGTCTTGAGCTCCTTCAATTCCTTCTCGATGCGAATGCCTTCCAGGCGAGCCAACTGACGCAGGCGGATTTCCAGGATGTCCTCGGCCTGGATGTCGCTCAGGCCAAAGCGCTGCATGAGGTCGGCCTTGGGCTCATCCGACTCGCGGATGACCTTGATGACGGCATCGATGTGCAAGAGGGCAAGCTGCCGCCCTTCCAGAATGTGGATGCGGCGCTCCACCTGGCTCAGGCGATACCGCGTGCGGCGCACCACGGTCTCGTAACGGAAATCGATCCACTCCAGCAGGATTTCCTGCAGGGTTTTCTGACGCGGGCGACCATCCCGACCCAATAGCACCAGATTGACAGGCAGGCTGGACTCCAGGCGCGTGTGGGCCAGCAGCAGGTTGACGAACTCCTGCTGGTCCTGACGACTGGATTTGGGTTCGAAAACCAAACGCACAGGGGACTGCTTGTCCGATTCGTCACGCACCAGGTCCAGCGCACCCAGCATCAGCGCTTTCAGGTTGGACTGCTCGGGCGTGAGGGATTTCTTGCCTTCGCGCGTTTTGGGGTTGGTGATCTTTTCGATGTCTTCCAGCACGTCGCGCGTGGACACCCCTGCAGGCAGTTCGGTGACGACGATACGCCATTGACCGCGCGCCAGGTCTTCCACCACCCAGCGTGCCCGCGTCTTGAGAATGCCGCGCCCACTGGCGTAGGCGTTGGCGATCTCTTCGGGACTGGAGATGATCTGGCCGCCACCAGGCAGGTCGGGGCCCTTGATGATCTTCAGCAGGCGGGACTGCGGCAGTTCCGGCTGGCGCAACAGGGCGATGACGGCCTTGCCCACTTCAACGAGATTGTGAGCGGGTATTTCCGTAGCCATACCCACCCCGATGCCCGACGCCCCGTTGAGCAGCAACATGGGCAGGCGAGCCGGTAACAGCCTGGGTTCCTGAAAGGAGCCATCGTAGTTGGGGCCAAATTCCACCGTATCCTGATCGATCTCGGACAGAAGCAGTTCTGCCAGCGGAGTGAGGCGGCACTCGGTGTAGCGCATGGCAGCGGCCCCGTCTCCGTCACGGCTGCCGAAGTTGCCCTGGCCGTCGATGAGCGGATAACGCAGGGTGAAATCCTGCGCCTGGCGCACCAGGGCCTCGTAGGCAGCCGTATCGCCGTGCGGGTGATACTTGCCGATGACATCGCCTACCACACGGGCCGACTTGACGTGTCGCGCCGGTCGGTACAGGCCCAGCTCGTGCATGGCATAGAGAATGCGGCGCTGGACCGGCTTCTGTCCGTCGGCTACGTCGGGCAGGGCGCGGCCCATCACCACGCTCATGGCGTATTCCAGATAACTGCGTTCCACGAAGGTGGAGAGTTCCAGGCCTTCCTTGCCATCGCCAGTCGAGCCTTGATCAGTGATGCCTGCCTGTACCGATGCCGCGTGTTCCGGTTCCGAAAAAAGGTCTCCGGTCATGGCCGGGGCGCGTTCTTTGGACTGTCCCATCAAATATCCACCTCAACATCCGTACCGTGCTGTTCCATCCATTCACGCCGTGCACTGGCTTCACCCTTGCCCATCAGCCTGGAAAACACGGTGTGCGTCTCAGCACGCTCCTGATTCAGTATCCTCACCGGCAGCACGCGCCGCGTATCCGGGTTCATGGTGGTGTCCCACAGCTGTTCCGGATTCATCTCGCCCAATCCCTTGAATCGGCCCACCGACCAGCTGCCGGAGCGCACTCCTTCCTTGGTGAGGCGGTCCTCGATGGCGGCAAGCTCGCCCTCGTCCAGGGCATACAGCTTGCGCGCCGGGCGCTTGCCATGGGGAGGCACATCAATGCGAAAAAGCGGCGGGCTTGCCACGCATACATGTCCGCCAGCAATCAGGGCAGGGAAATGCATGAAAAACAAGGTCAGCAGCAACACCTTGATGTGACTGCCGTCCACATCGGCATCAGACATGATGATAATGCGCTGGTAGCGCAGTCCCGACAGGTCAGGGGCATCATCCACGCCATGGGGGTCTACCCCAACGGCCACGGCAATGTCATGGATCTCGGTATTGGCAAACAGGCGGTCGCGGTCCACCTCGAAGGTGTTGAGCACCTTGCCGCGTAGCGGGAGAATGGCCTGCGCATGTTTGTTGCGCGCCAGCTTGGCCGAGCCCCCGGCCGAATCGCCTTCCACGAGAAACAGTTCGCGCTCGGCCACATCATCCGACTCGCAATCGGTCAGCTTGCCCGGCAATACGGCCACCCCACTGCCTTTTCTTTTTTCCACCTTCTGCCCGGACTTCATGCGGGCCAGGGCTTGCCTGATCACCACTTCAGCAATCTTCCTGCCCCACTCCACATGGCCGTTGAGCCAGACTTCCAGGGGGTCGCGCACCATGCCGGACACCAGCTTCAGGGCATCGCGGCTGGTAAGCTTTTCCTTGGTCTGGCCCTGAAACTGCGGGTCCAGGATGCGTGTGGAGAGCACGTAGTGCAGGCGCGCCGAGACATCCTCCATCTGCAAGCGCACCCCTCGTGGCAGCAGGCCATGGTGTTCGATAAAGGATTTGACGGCCTCGAATACGCCGCTGCGCAGGCCCGCTTCGTGGGTGCCGCCCGCGGCCGTGGGAATCAGGTTGACATAAGATTCACCCTGACCGGCGCTGGCTTCATGCCAGGCAAAAGCCCAGGCTGCACCCTCGCCTTCGGCAAAGCTGTCCGAGTCGGAGCGATGCACCACATAGCGTTCACCCGTAAAAATGGGAGCCACCGGTTCCTGCTGGTCGGTCAGCTCTTCCAGGTATCCTTTCAGCCCTTCCGGGTAATGCCAGGTGCGCGTGGGCGCCTCCTTGTCCTTTTCCACGTGTAACAGCACGTTGACGCCTGGCAGCAGCACGGCCTTGGCGCGCAGGGAGCGCTCCAGTTCCACCAGGGACACATGGGGAGAATCAAAATAGCGGGGGTCGGGATAGGCACGCACTTCCGTGCCGGTTTCTGCAGCCGGGCAACTGCCGATGGCCTTGAGCTTTTCAACCACATCGCCATCGGCGAAAACGATGCGATGCACCTTTCCTTCGCGTTTGACGGTAACTTCCAGACGGGTGGACAACGCATTGGTGACAGACACACCCACGCCGTGCAGACCTCCGGAAAAGGCATAAGCACCCTCACCCCCCTGCTTGTCGAACTTGCCCCCCGCGTGCAGCCTGGTAAATACGAGCTGCACGGTGGGTTCCTTTTCTTCAGGATGCATCCCCACCGGAATGCCGCGACCGTCATCTCGCACGGTGACGGAACCATCAGCATGCAGCGTCACGTCGATCAGTGTGGCATACCCGCCCAACGCCTCATCTGCCGCGTTGTCGATGACTTCCTGGATGATGTGGGTAGGATCCTGGGTCCGGGTATACATCCCCGGGCGCTCTTTGACGGGCTCGAGGCCTTTCAGAACGCGGATGCTGGATTCAATGTAACGACCTTTAGCCAAAAGACAATTCCTTGCAAAACCACAACGACAAACGGGGTAACCGTTAAAATATTGCCGCGATCATCGCATCATTGACGACAATCGCCAAGTATTGGACCTTTTATGACACCTCAGTGGGATGCAATCATCATCGGCAGCGGCTTTTCCGGACTGGCCATGGCCGAGCAACTGCGCCGTGAGGGAAGCTTGCGCTTCCTGATTCTGGAGCGCGACCAGCGGGTGGGCGGCACCTGGCGCGACAACCGCTACCCCGGATGTGCCTGCGACGTCCCCTCGCACCTCTATTCGCTGTCTTTCACGCCCAAGGCGGACTGGCAACGCCGCTATGCCGGTCATGATGAAATCCAGAGCTACCTGGAGTCGGTGAGCCTGCCCCTGCGCCCGCATCTGCGTCTTGGGGCCACCGTCAGTGCTGCACGGTTCGATGAAGAGCAACACTGCTGGCAGGTCACCCTTCAATCCGGCGAAGTGCTGACTGCACGTTTCGTGATGGCGGGCCTGGGGCCACTCAACCGCCCGCACCTTCCGGACATTCCCGGACTGGCAACGTTTTCCGGACCCTGCTTTCACTCCATGAACTGGCCCGAGAACTTCTCCCTTGCCGGAAAGCGGGTGGCCGTCATCGGCACGGGCGCATCAGCCATCCAGATCGTGCCCGCCATTGCCCCTGTCGTCAGCCGCCTGTTGGTGTTTCAACGCACTGCCCCGTGGGTGGTCTCAAAGGGGGACCACCCCTACACAAGCTGGGCCCTGCTCTGCTTTCGCCTTCTGCCGGGATGGCGCCGGCTGTACCGCGCCTGGCGCTATACCACACAGGAAATACGGGGCCTGGCATTTCTCTGGCCGGTCCTCATGCGCCCGGTGGAAGCCATGGCGCTTCGCGCCCTGAAACGACGCGTTCGCGACCCTGAACTTCGCCGCAAGTTGTGGCCAAAGGGCACCATGGGCTGCAAGCGCATCATGCTCTCGGACGACTATTATGAGGTACTGCAACGCCCCAACGTCACCCTCGAGACGGAAGGCATTGCACGGATCACGCCCGCCGGGGTGGTGACCCGTAGTGGCGAGACCCACACCGTGGACGCCATCGTGCTGGCTACCGGGTTTCTCCACACCCAAACGCCGGACAGCCCGCTCATACAAGGCCGGGCCGGGCTTTCCCTGCAAAGCGCCTGGCGCACACGTCGTGCCGCCTATCTGGGCACTGCAGTGGCGGGCTTTCCCAACTTTTTCCTGCTGGCCGGCCCCAACAGTGGACTGGGCCACAACTCCATCCTTTTCATGATCGAGGCCCAGGTGCACTGGATCATGAAAGCCATCAAGACCATGCAACGCAGTGGCGCGCGAACCATTTCCGTTTCAGAGGCGTCTTACCAACGAGTTGTTACCGAAATGGCGCAGCGCTCGCGCCGCACGGTCTGGCAATCGGGTTGCCAGAGCTGGTATCTTGATGAACAGGGGTGTAACACCACGATCTGGCCGGGGCTGTCGGCCGAATTCTGGCTGAGGACCCGCCGTTTCAATCGCTGCGATTTCAATCTGGAGCACCATGACCGCCACCGAACTGAACGGGTTGAATGCCACGACGCTGGCTTACCGGCTACATCAACGGGACATCCGCGCTGAATCACTGTTACGGGACTGCCTCGCCCGCATCGACGCACGTGAACCCGTGGTGCATGCCTGGGCCTGGTTAGACCGCGACGCGGCGCTGGCGCAGGCACGCCTTCTGGACGACGGGCCTGTGAGGGGTGTGCTGCACGGGCTGCCCGTGGGCGTGAAGGACATCATGGACACCTGCGACATGCCCACCGCCTACGGCTCTCCCATTTACGCGGGACATCGCCCCACGCTGGATGCCGCCTCCGTAGCCCTCACCCGCGCTGCCGGCGCCGTAATCCTGGGCAAAACCGTTACCACCGAATTTGCCGTCTTTCATCCCGGCCCCACCACGAACCCACACCACCCCGGGCATACCCCTGGCGGCTCTTCCAGCGGCTCTGCGGCTGCCGTGGCGGACCGCATGGTGCCACTGGCCTTCGCCACCCAGACCGGCGGTTCCATCATCCGCCCTGCCGCCTATTGTGGGGTGGTGGGTTACAAACCCAGTTTCAACACCCTGCCACGCGCCGGGGTGAAGCCTCTGGCCGATTCGCTGGACACCATCGGCCCCCTGGCGCGCAGCGTGGCCGATGCCGCCCTGTTTGCCGCAGGGGCCAGCGGTTATCACGACCTGATCCTGCGCAACGACGAAGCGCCCGTGCGCCCGCGCGTGGGTCTTTGCCAGACCTGGGAGTGGGAGCAGTGCGAACCCGCCCAGCAGCAGGCCCTGCTGGGTTCAGCCCGGCAACTCTCACGTGCCGGCCTTGCCCTCACGCCGCTGACGCTGCCGCAATCTTTTGTCCATCTGGCCGACGCGCAGATGACCGTGATGTTGCGTCAGCAGTTTCAATCGCTGAGCTTTGAGCGCCTCCATCACTGGCAGGAGCTGAGCGCCAACCTGCGCGACATTCTGGAGCGTGGCGCCCAGATCAGCGATGCCAGTTACTGGTCGGCCATGCGCCTGATCCAGCAGTGCAAGGGGCAACTGCGCGACCTGTTCCGCGACGTGGATCTGCTGCTGGTGCCCAGCGTCACAGGTGAAGCACCCGAGGGACTGCGCCATACCGGCAACCCCATCATGAACCGCATCTGGACTGCGCTGCACGGGCCTGCCCTGACACTGCCCGTGGGTACCGGCCCCAAGGGGCTTCCCACGGCAGTGACCGTGGTGGGGATGGAAGGCAGCGACATCCATTTTCTCAAGGCTGCCCAAACCCTCGAAACCATGCTGGAGCACACCAACTATGCGTAAATCGCCCCTCCCTTCCGAAATCACACCCCATGCAATCTACCTTGAGCGGCGCAAGATACTGGCGCAGATGGGCCTGGGGCTGGCGGGAGCCCTGAGTGCCGGAGCTGCCCCAAGTGCCCTGGCCGGTACCGGACAAAAGCTGACGGGCTACCACCCCACGGCCTACGGGCAGGACGAAAAGCTGACGACCTACGACAACATCACCACTTACAACAACTTTTACGAATTCGGTACGGACAAGGAAGATCCCGCCAGCCATTCCGGCTTGCTCAAGACCCGTCCCTGGACCCTGACTTTCGAGGGCGCGCTCAAGCGCCCCAGGCAAATTGGCGTGGACGACCTGATGCGCCTGTTTCCGCTGGAGGAACGCATCTACCGCATGCGCTGCGTGGAGGCCTGGTCCATGGTGATTCCCTGGGTGGGCTTTCCCCTGCAGAAACTGATCCAATGGGCAGAACCCACCGCGCAGGCCAAATACGTGGAGTTCGTCTCCCTGGCCGACCCGGCCCAGATGCCCGGATTGCGCCGCGCCGTACTGGACTGGCCCTACACGGAAGGACTGCGCATGGACGAGGCACAGCACCCGCTCACACTGATGGCCGTGGGGCTGTATGGCGAAGTGCTGCCCAACCAGAATGGCGCGCCCATCCGTCTCGTGGTGCCGTGGAAATACGGCTTCAAGGGCATCAAATCCATCGTGAAGATTCGCTTTCGCGACACCATGCCGGTGACGAGCTGGATGAAGGCCAACAGCGCCGAGTATGGTTTCTATTCCAACGTCAACCCCGCCGTAGACCACCCGCGCTGGAGCCAGGCCACGGAACGGCGCATCGGGGGCGGGCTTTTCGAGGCCCGGCGCAAAACGCTGCCCTTCAACGGCTATGCCGAGGAAGTGGCTTCGCTCTATAACGGCATGGATCTCAAAAAATACTTCTGATGAACCTGGATAAACGGGGCGTGTTTTTTCTGGCGTTGCTCCCGCTGCTGTGGATTTCATGGGTGGCCTTTCACAATACCCTGGGCGCCAACCCGGTGGAGCGCGTGATTCACTTCACCGGGCTGTGGACCTTGTATTTCCTCCTCATCACCTTGAGCATCACACCCCTGCGGCGCCTGCTGGGGTGGAACGGGCTGCTGCGCATCCGGCGCATGCTGGGCCTGTTTGCCTTCTTTTACGGCACCCTGCATCTGTTGAGCTACGCCGGAATAGACCAGTGGTTTACCTGGAAGGCCATCATCCACGACATCGGCAAGCACCCCTACATCCTGATTGGCCTGTCCGGTTATGTGCTGATGCTGCCACTTGCCCTGACCTCCAACGCGTGGGCTGTGTCAAAGCTCAAGGCGCGCTGGAAGCAGTTGCACCGTCTGGCGTATGTGGTCCCTGCCCTGGGCGTGCTGCACTTT
>JAJZHC010000182.1 GCA_021804705.1 Pseudomonadota bacterium | reverse complement strand
CCTGGCGGATGCGCTTGAGTACGCGCGCCAGCGGCACGCCAAGCTCGAGCATGGCGTGGGACGCCAGCATCAATGATCCCTCGAGTATTTCCGGCACGACCTCGGCTGCGCCGGCATCCTTCAGCCGATCGAGGTCGGTATCGTCAAAGGTCCGCACGATGACGGGCAAACCTGGTTCCAGTTCCCGAGCATGATTGATGATGGCCAGAGAAACGGGGGTGTCGGCAAAAGTCACGACAATCGCCGCGGCACGATGAAGTCCTGCGGCAATCAACACTTCGCGCCGACCCGCATCTCCAAATACCACCGATTCACCGGCGGTGGCCGCGGCGCGAACGCGTTGCGGATCCATGTCCAGTGCAATCACGGGCAGGCCTTCCTGTTCCAGAAACCGGGACAGGTTTTGGCCACTGCGCCCATAACCGCACACGATGACATGGCGTTGTACCCCGTAGCTGCGGGCAGAAAGTTCGTGCAGCGCGAGCGAGCGCAGGGTCCATTCGCTTTCGCAACAATACATCACGATCCGGTCGCTCATCATGATGATGAGCGGAGACAGCAGCATGGAGATGACCATTGCCGCCAGGAAGATCTGCAAGGATGCGCCCGGCAACAAGTGCAAGCCATCGGCCTGTGCCAGCAACACGAACCCAAACTCACCGGCAGGCGCAATGGCCAGCGCCGTACGCAATGCCACTGAATCCAGATCGCCAAAAATCCGCCCCAGTCCGTAGGCGATGACGAGTTTGAGCGCCAATAACCCTACAAGGATGGCCAACACCCAGGGCAACTTTGTCCACACCACCGATAGGTCGAGCAGCGTGCCGATGGTAATGAAAAACAACCCGATCAGTACGTCCCTGAAGGGTTTGATGTAATCCTCGACCTGGTAGCGATAATCGGTTTCTGAAATCAGCACCCCGGAAATAAATGCGCCCAATGCCAAGGACAGGCCGGCCCGCTGCGTCAGCCACGCCATGGCCAGGGTCACCAGAAGCACATTGAGCACGAAAACTTCTGAGGATTTCTGGCGCGCCACCCAGCCAAACCACCTGTCCATCCACTTCTTCCCAAAGCCCAGCAGCAAAGCAAGGACCAGAGCCGCTTTGAGTGCGCCTATCATCAGGGTATTGACCAGCGCTCCCTGGTTTTCGGCCAAAGCAGGAATCAGGATCAGCAGGGGGACCACTGCCAGGTCCTGAAACAGCAACACACCCATGATGCGTTGACCATGGAGCGATTTGAGCTCGAGGCGCTCGGTCAGCAGACGCGACATGATGGCTGTCGAAGACAGGGACAGCGCCCCGGCCAGCGCGATACTGCTCTGCCAGTTGAGACCGGACACATAGGAAAGACCGAAGCAGGCCGTCAAGGTGACAGCCATCTGTGCTCCGCCCAGCCCGAAAACCGTGCGTCGCATGGCATATAGCTGGGCCAGGCTGAATTCAAGCCCGACGGTAAACATCAGGAAGATCACCCCAAACTCTGCAAGACCGCGCGTGGCTTCATCCGGAGGAATCAAACCGGTGGCGTGAGGCCCGATCACAATGCCCGCCAGCAAGTATCCCAACAGGGCTGGAAGCCCCATGCGCCTGAACAGGGATACCGCCAAAATGGCGGCCAACAGCAAAATCAGGACGAGTTCGAGCGTATCGTTCATGCCCTCAAGTATAATTGTTCGCCATGATTACCGAGACAACTCATCGAGCCCCCATGAAAGATGCCGTCATTCTTGATTTGGCACGCGAAGTTCTTGAGATAGAAGCAGAGGCCATCGGGCAGCTCTCGGGGCGCCTTGACGGCACCTTCGTCGCTGCGCACCACCTGATGCTGGAATGCAAGGGCCGCGTTGTCGTCAGCGGCATCGGCAAGTCAGGCCACATCGCCAACAAGATCGCCTCCACCCTGGCCAGCACTGGTACGCCTGCTTTTTTCATGCACCCGGCCGAGGCCGGCCACGGTGACCTGGGCATGATTGCCGCCGACGACATTCTTGTTGCACTGTCCAATTCTGGAGAAAGCGACGAGTTGCTGGTGATTGCCCCTCTGCTCAAGCGGCGCGGCACCCGCATGGTTGCCATTACGGGCAATCCGCAATCCCGCCTGGCCCGCCTCGCTGACGTGCACCTGGACGCTTCGGTTCCACGAGAGGCCTGTCCACTCAACCTCGCTCCCACAGCCAGCACCACGGCCGTACTGGCCCTGGGGGATGCCCTGGCAGTCACCCTGCTCAAAGCGCGCGGCTTTTCTGCCGCCGACTTTGCCCGTACCCATCCTGGCGGTGCGCTGGGCAAAAAATTGCTGCTCATGGTCCAGGACGTCATGCATCAGGATGAACGCGTTCCACGCGTCCCCATGGATGCAACCGTGGCCCAGGCCCTGGTGGAAATGTCCAGCAAGGCGTTGGGAATGACGGCCGTGGTGGATGAAATGGGCCGGTTGCAGGGCATTTTTACCGATGGCGACCTGCGCCGGGCCCTGGAAAGCGGCCATACGGCCATTCACGACGTGCGTGTGAGCCAACTGATGACCACCCACCCCATCGTGACGCATCCCGACAAGCTGGCCGCCGAGGCGGCATCCATCATGCAGGACCGCAAGATCTTCGGGTTGTTCGTCGTTGACGAGGCCCAGCGCCTGGTTGGCGCTTTCAACATGCACGACCTGCTTCGCGCCGGCATCGTCTGAAATCCATGTCACTGCTCACCCCAGAAGCCCTGGCCGCCCGGGCCCGACCCATCCGGATCGCCGTGTTCGATGTGGACGGCATCATGACGGATGGAAGCCTGACTTTTGACAGCACGGGTCGCGAACTCAAAACCTTTCATGTCCGCGACGGACAGGGTCTGAAACTGCTCCAGAACGCCGGGATCACCCTGGCCATCGTAACCGGGCGCAGCTCATCCATTGTGGACTTACGTGCCCGTGAGTTGGGCATTCGTCACGTCATCCAGGGTTCGGCCGACAAGCTCGTCTCCTGTCAAACCCTTCTGGAGCAACTGGGGCTGGACTGGACGCAATGCGCCTACATGGGGGACGACCTTCCCGATCTTCCCGTTCTCGGAAAATGTGGTCTGGCACTCACCGTACCCGAAGCCCCAGTAGTGATTCGCAATCAG
>JAJZHC010000181.1 GCA_021804705.1 Pseudomonadota bacterium | reverse complement strand
CTTGGTTCGTAGCCAAGTACTCTATCCAACTGAGCTACGGGCGCATCCGGAAGATTATAACACGGTAATCTGCTTTTTGCCTCTAGGGTGTCACCTTGACCGCCAACCCCAGCCCGGCAATGCGCTCCCCCAGGGCTACCAGCCACGGCAGGGGCAGCGCCGCGATGCGGGCGGCTTCGGGTTGATGTGAAGGGCGGGCCAGGCTGTAGAGCAACACGCCGCGCAGGGGAATTTGTTGTGCCAGCGCCTGTTTCAGGAGATCGAGGTAGACATCGGTCTCTTCCTGCGAAGGGGCGGCCCCATCCCAGGACACCATGCAGGTCTGCACCCAGGTAGGACAAGCCGCTGCCGCTGCCGCAAGGCGCTTGAGGATGAGCCCAGGGGTGAGATGAATGTTATTGATGCGCAGGATGTCCGCGCTGCGGCCCCGGTCCAGCTTGAACCAGATTTCGCCGTTGGCCGCGGCCATGGCGCGAAAAGCCCGCTGGACGCCCGGGCGCAAGGCAAAGCTGCCGTTGGTGATGACCACGAGCTTGATCTTTCCCAGTAATCCATGAACCCGCAAGGCTTCGATGACAACATCCACCGCCTGGTCAAACAGACGCGCGCTGGTAGGCTCACCATTGCCAGAAAACGCCACGTCGTTGAGACGGCGCAATCCTTCGGCCACATAGGTTTGCATGAAGTGGCCCTGCGTTACTTCTGTCAGCATGAAGTCCAGCTCGGCGCGCAGCAGCGCAAGATCAAGATCGGGCGCCGAGCCGCGCGTGAGATTAGGCACCTGGCAATACACGCAGGCCCAGTTGCAGGCGTTGTTGATGTTAAGGTTGATGCCGATGGACACTCCGGCGGCGCGGCGCGACACTACCGGATACACATGGGTCAGCCCCATGACGTCGCGGTTGTGGTTTTCGAAGGTCAGCGGGGGTTGCGACATGGGGTCATTCAGACGAAACGGGCGCCGATCTGGCCCAGTTCGCCAAAGTCACAGTGGATGGCGTCTCCCGGTTCCACCCGAACCGGTGTCACCACCGTGCCCGTGGTCACGATGTCCCCGGGGCGCAGGCCCAGCCCCAGCGCGGAGAGTTCATTGGCGATCCACACCAGGGCGATTTTGGGATCGCCCAGCACCATGGCGCCGGTGCCCTCACCCGCGAGCGCGCCATTGCGATAGGCGCGCACAGGGTGGGACTTGAGGTCCAGACGATGCCAGTCTGTAAGTGCTTCCTCACCCAGCACAAACCACGCGGCACAGGCGTTTTCTGCAATGAGCTGTGCGTCACCCACCACGCAGAAGTCTTCATAGCGGGAATCCGGTACCTCGATGCCCGGCAGCACCGCACCGATGGCGTCCATGACTTCTGCTGTCTCGTAAAGTGCGTTCCTGGAAGGCAGATCCGTGGCAAAACGGAACACCAGCTCGGCCTCGGCCACCCGCATGTGGTTGTCCCCCAGGGGAATAGCCGCCCCTGGTGCCAATACTTTTTGCCCCAGCAGGCGTCCGGCAATGGGCCCGTCCACGTTGATGTGTTTTTGCCCCGACAGGGTCGTCGCGGCGATTTTCCAGCCGATGACAGGCTGCCCCGACAGGCTGGCCATGGCAGCCTGGATGGCGTAACCTTCGGTGCGGTTGCGCGGGCGGCAGTCTTCGGGCAGGGCAGCGAAGCGTGTGGTGTGTTGCCAGTGCGCCCACAACAACTGGGCAGCACGGTATGCGGATTGCGGTGTCATGATCCCGACATTCTGCCATTGATCGCGATTTGCGGTAACATATCGGTTTTTTTATGGCCAGGACTGGCCGGCAAACGGTTATGGCATTGATCGTACAAAAATATGGCGGCACCTCGGTCGCCAACCCGGATCGCATCAAGATGGTGGCCGAACGCGTGGCCCGCTTCCGCGCTCAGGGCCATCAGGTGGTAGTGGTGGTATCCGCCATGAGCGGCGAAACCGACCGGCTGATCAAGCTCGCCAAGGAAATCCAGGCACAGCCAGATCCCCGAGAACTGGATGTCATGATCTCCACGGGAGAACAGGTCACCATCGGCATGCTGGCCATGGCCCTGATCAACCACGGCATACCCGCCAAAAGCTATACGGGCAGCCAGGTGCGCATCCTGACTGACGAAGCCCACACCAAGGCACGCATCCTCGACATTGACGAACAGCGCATGCGCGCCGACCTTGATGCCGGCAAGGTGGTGGTCGTAGCGGGCTTTCAGGGCACCACGGAAAATGGCGACATCACCACCCTGGGCCGCGGTGGTTCGGACACCACGGGCGTGGCCCTCGCCGCAGCGCTCAAGGCCGACGAATGCCAGATTTATACCGATGTGGACGGCGTGTACACCACCGACCCGCGCATCGTGCCCGAAGCACGCCGCCTGGAGACCATCACTTTCGAAGAAATGCTGGAGATGGCCAGCCTGGGCTCCAAAGTCCTGCAGATCCGCTCCGTGGAATTTGCCGGAAAGTACAAGGTCAAGCTGCGCGTTCTGTCCAGTTTTGAGGACAAGAACGACGGGACGCTGATTACCTTTGAGGAAAATACCAACATGGAACAACCGATCATTTCCGGCATCGCCTTCAACCGCGACGAGGCCAAACTATCCCTTCTGGGCGTCCCTGACCGTCCCGGCATCGCCTACTCGATCCTGGCTCCGGTGGGTAAAGCCAACGTGGACGTGGACATGATCATCCAGAACATCGGCGTGGACGGCTCCACCGACTTCTCTTTCACGGTGCACCGCAACGATTACCAGAAGACACTGGACCTGCTCAACAACACCATCAAGCCCGAAACCGGAGCCCGCGAAGTACGCGGCGATAACAAGATCTGCAAGGTATCGCTGGTGGGTGTAGGCATGCGCTCCCACGCAGGAGTTGCCAGCAATATGTTCAAGACCCTATCGGAAGAAGGCATCAACATCCAGATGATTTCCACCTCCGAAATCAAGATTTCGGTGGTCATCGACGAAAAGTACATGGAACTGGCCGTCCGCGCGCTGCATAAAGCTTTTGAACTAGATAGCGCAACGCCGCTGGCTAAGGGATAATACGCAATCCGGAGAGATGGCCGAGTGGTCGAAGGCACTCCCCTGCTAAGGGAGCATGCGGTCAAAAACTGCATCGAGG
>JAJZHC010000023.1 GCA_021804705.1 Pseudomonadota bacterium | reverse complement strand
CTTTTCCGGGTCGTTGAAGGTCAGCTCGATGCCGTTGAGCAGGTTGGCGCGGGCCCGATTCACTTCCTCCTCCGTGACCGGCCGGGACTTCAGATCTTCGAGGGTCTTGAGAAAGGCCTCGCGCACAGGTTCCATCTGCTGGTCCTTGCGCACGTCAGCCTGGAAGAAAATGACCCCCGGCTCATCCAGGTTGAAGTATTCCGCTGCCGTGGCCGTGGCCAGCCCCGTCTCCACCAGGGCCTTGTGCAACCGTCCTGCTGGCGTGTCTCCCAGCACCTGGGCCAGCACCTCAAAGGCAGCACTGTCAGGACTTGCCGCTGCCACCGCGTGGTAGGCGGCCTCGATATACTGCACGTCGCCCACACGCCGCAAGGTGACCAGCCGCTCACCATCCTGCACAGGGTCCAGCGTATAGGTGGGCTCGAGTACCCGTTTGGGTTTGGGAATTTTTCCAAATGTGTCGGCAATGCGCGCCAGGGTCTGGGACGGATCAAAACTGCCAGCCACCACGAGGGTGGCATTATCCGGCTGGTAATACTTGCGATAGAAAGCCTGCAGGCGGGGGATGCTGACATTTTCCACGTCACTGCGGGCACCGATAGTGGATTTGCCGTAGTTGTGCCACTGGAAAGCTGCGGCCATCACCTTATCCATCAGCACTTCGCTGGGCTCGTTTTCCCCGCTTTCCATTTCGTTGCGCACCACGGTCATTTCGCTGTCCAGATCCTTGCGCGCAATGAACGAGTGGACCATGCGGTCGGCCTCCATGCGCAAGGCCCAGTCGAGGTTGGACTGCGAGGCCGCAAAGGATTCGAAGTAATTGGTACGGTCAAACCAGGTGGTGCCGTTAGGCCGCATCCCGCGTCGCGTCAGCTCGGCCGTGATGTCCTTGTGCTGCGGCGTGCCCTTGAACATGAGATGTTCCAGCAAATGGGCCATGCCGGTTTCGCCATAGCTTTCCATGCGCGAGCCCACGCGATAGGTGACGTTGACAGTGGTGGTGGGCTTGCCGGGATCGGGGGCAAGCAACACCTGCATGCCGTTGGCGAGGCGGTATTCGGTGACGCCTTCCACCTGCGTGACCTGTGTCACGCCAGCAGGCAACGGCATTTTGTTCCCGGCCAGGACCGTGCAGGACACAACCAACAACCCCAGGGTGACCCATCGTTTCAGCACCATGTGCTACTCCTCGAAATGAACGGCAGGAAGGTTAATAGAGACGTTTTGCGCGCGCAGGTTCCCCAACCTCGAAGCCCCGGCCACTGACAACCTTCAACCTCTTGATTTAGCATAATATGCTATCATTTCAGGTCTATGGGAGGTTTCAATGCCTTTGTATGAATACCGCTGTCAGGCTTGCGGTAAGGAAATCGAAGTCCTGCAAAAAATTTCTGATGCCCCCCGGACGGAATGCCCGTCCTGTGGCCAGTCTGCGCTCATCAAAAAGGTCACTGCAGCTGGTTTTCAGTTGAAGGGTACGGGGTGGTACGTCACTGATTTCCGCGGAGGGTCCGGCGCCAGCACGCCAGCCCCCAAGACGGAGCCCGCCAAAACCACTGAACCCGCAGCAGCGGCTCCTCCCGCATCCCAGTCTGCCGAGTCCAAACCAGCCGAGACGGCCCCCCCTCCGGTCGCTTCCTGATGAAGCGCTATTTTCTGACCGGGATCGTCGTGCTGATCCCGCTCGTCATCACGGTCTGGGTGTTGCGCCTCATCGTGGAGACGCTCGACCAGACCCTGTTTTTGCTGCCCGCCTCCCTGCGCCCCGAGGCACTGTTCGGCATGCACATCCCCGGACTGGGCGTACTGGTAGCCCTCCTGATCGTCATGGCCACGGGCATCGTTGCCGCCAACCTGTTGGGGCGACGCCTGCTCAAACTGGGTGAGGATCTCGTTGGCCGCATTCCCGTCGTCAACAGCATCTACACGGGCGTCAAGCAGGTCAGCGATACCCTGTTTTCCGGTTCGGGGCAAGCCTTCCGCAAGGTGCTGCTGATCCGCTATCCCCACGGCAACAGCTGGGCCATGGCCTTCCAGACCGGAATGCCCTCGGGCGAAGTGGCCGACAAGCTGGGAGCGCCGCACGTCAGCGTGTACATCCCCACGACACCCAACCCCACCTCGGGATTCTTTCTCATGGTGCCGTGCAGCGACGTCATCGAGCTGGACATTTCGGTGGAAGACGCCCTGAAACACATCATTTCCATGGGCGTCGTGGCGACGCCCAGCGATAACCCGCCTTCTTGAATCGAACCTATCAGAGATTGCAGAACCATGCGCACTGAATACTGCGGCCTTGTAGATCGCCGCTATCTGGACCAAACCGTAACCCTGATGGGCTGGGCCCATCGTCGACGCGACCATGGTGGCGTCATTTTCATCGACCTGCGCGACCGCGAGGGGCTCGTCCAGGTGGTGTCCGACCCCGACAACCAGGACACCTTCCGGATTGCAGAAGGGGTGCGCAGTGAATTTGTCCTCAAGGTGACCGGGCGCGTGCGCCCCCGCCCCGAGGGGACGATCAACCCCAACCTGCGTAGCGGCGAAATCGAGGTGCTGGCCGGGTCTATCGAAATCCTCAACCCGTCGCTGCCCCCGCCCTTCCAGCTGGACGACGACAACCTTTCAGAGCAGGTGCGCCTGGAACACCGCTACCTGGATTTGCGCCGCCCGGCCATGCAGAAAAACTTCATACTGCGCTATCGGGCCGCCATGTCCGTGCGTCAATATCTGGACGCATTGGGTTTCATCGACATCGAAACACCCATGCTGACGAAATCCACGCCCGAGGGCGCGCGCGATTACCTGGTCCCCAGCCGGGTGCACCACGGTCAGTTTTTTGCGCTGCCCCAATCGCCACAACTGTTCAAACAGCTGTTGATGGTGTCAGGCTTCGATCGCTATTACCAGATCACCAAATGTTTCCGCGACGAAGACCTGCGCGCAGACCGCCAGCCTGAATTCACCCAGATCGATATCGAAACCTCCTTCCTCACCGAACATGAAATCATGGACATGATGGAAGGCCTGGTCCGCGACCTGTTCAAGAAAACCATCGATGCAGATCTTGGCGCCAACTTCCCGCGCATGAGCTGGACCGAGGCCATGATGCGTTACGGCTCGGACAAGCCAGACCTGCGCATTCCGCTGGAATTCACCGAACTGACCGACCTCATGAAAACCGTGGACTTCAAGGTGTTCCGCGGCGCCGCCGACCTGGCGGACGGACGGGTGGCCGCGTTGCGCATTCCCGGTGGCGGTTCGCTGTCGCGCAAGGAAATCGATGACTACACCACCTTCGTGGCCATTTACGGTGCCCGCGGCCTGGCTTACATCAAGGTCAACGACAAGGCGCAGGCCAACGATCAGGGACTGCAGTCTCCCATCGTGAAGTTTCTGAGCGAGCCGGTACTGCGCGAAATCCTGGAGCGTACCGGCGCCGAAAACGGCGACCTCATTTTCTTCGGCGCCGATCGCGCCAAGGTGGTCAACGATGCCCTGGGAGCGCTGCGCGTCAAGCTGGGACACGAGCGCGGGTTCTCCACCGGAGGCTGGAAGCCGTTGTGGGTGGTGGACTTTCCCATGTTCGAATACGACGATGAAGACAAGCGCTGGGTGGCGCTGCACCATCCGTTTACTGCGCCCAAGGACGGCCATGAAGCCTTCCTCGAATCCGATCCCGCCAAGGCCTTTGCCAAGGCCTACGACGTGGTGTTGAACGGCTGGGAAATTGGCGGCGGTTCGGTGCGTATCCATCGAGAGGACGTGCAATCCAAAGTGTTTCGCGCCCTCAACATCGGGCCCGATGAGGCCCGCGCCAAATTTGGCTTCCTGCTCGACGCCCTGCAGTACGGCGCACCGCCCCATGGCGGCATCGCCTTTGGACTGGATCGCCTCACCGCCATGATGACCGGGGCAGAACATATTCGCGACGTCATTGCCTTCCCCAAGACCCAGCGCGCCCAATGCCTGCTCACCCAGGCGCCCAGTCCGGTGGACGAAAAGCAGTTGCGGGAATTGCACATCAAGCTGCGCTGATCCATTGGACGCCACGCTGCTCAATCTTGCCGCGATTCGCGCGGCAGAACAGGGACAGACGGCCGAGGCAGAACAGCTCTGGCGCCAGGCCATCGCCCTGGGGCCTCCCAACGCGTCCATCCATTTCAACCTGGGCGTCACCCTGGCGGCCTCGGGGCGTACCCTCGAGGCACTGGAACATTACCAGCACGCCGCAAGGCTGGATCCGGGCAATGCGGCGGCCTTTGCCAACCTTGCCCTGCTGGCGGAAAAACAGGGTAACCTCGAGGCCGCTGGGCGCCACCACCGCAGGGCCGCGGCGCTTGCTCCCGACAATTTCACGATTCGCTTCAACCTGGCCAACTGGCTCTGCGCTTCAGGCCAACCCGAAGCACTGCAGGAAGCACAAGCCACCTACCTCGACCTGCTCAAGACAGACCCCCAGCATCTGGGGGTCTGGAACAACCTGGGCACCCTACTGTTTGAAACGGGGTATGTTTCGGCAGCCGAAACGGCTTTTACTGCCGCCACCACGTATCACCCCAAAGACCTGGCCGCGCGCATCAATCTGGGTCAGGTCCTGCTCCACAAGAATGCCCTCGAAGCTGCCCGCCAGCAGTTTACGGAGGCCCTGCGTCTCCGTGCCGATCAGGCGGAAGCCCACCAGGGGCTGGCCTCCTGTTTCAGCCGCGAGGGCGACGAGGTCAGCGCAGCCTGGCACCGGTCGCAGGGGTTTGGGCGACAGCCCGTCTCCATCCTGCCTTATCGGGGTCGAGGGCAACCCACCCCCCTGCTGATCCTGGCTACGGCCCAGGAGGGCAACATTCCCTGGCGCTTTCTGGTAGACCGCAACCGCTTTCACAGCACCATTCTGGCCATGGAGTACGTGGACCCCGGGATGCCGCTGCCCCCCCACGCGCTGATTTTCAATGCCATCGGCGACGCGGACCGGTGTGCCGAGGGCCTGCGTCGCGCGCAACAATTCATCGCGCGCAGCCACGCCCCGCTCATCAATCCGCCGCAGCGCGTATTGCACACCAGACGTGAGGATCACGCCCGGTACCTGGCCCACATCCCGGGTCTTGTCATGCCGCGCATCATGAGGCTTGCCTCATCAGGGACGACTGAGGTCGCACATGAACTGCAACGTTCCGGTTTTCATTTTCCCCTGCTGCTGAGGGCGCCAGGGTTTCATGGCGGGCATTTTTTCGTGCGCGTTGAGACAGCCGCATCACTGCAACAGGCCCTGGATGAATTGCCCGGCACCGCGGCGTTGGCCATCGAATGGCTCGACGCCCGCGGACCGGACGGGTTGTATCGCAAGTTCCGCATGATGCGCATCGGCGGACAGCTGTTGCCCATCCATCTCGCGCTCTCCTCCCAGTGGAAGGTGCACTATTTCAGCTCGGACATGGCCGGGAATGCGGACTATCGCGCGGAAGAAGCGACCTTTCTCAATGACCCTGCCGGTTTTCTGGGAGCTCGGGCCATGGCCACCCTCACTGCCGTGGGGGAGGCCATCGACCTGGATTATTTCGGCATGGACTTCTGCCTGGCTGCGGACGGCAACATCCTGCTGTTTGAAGCCAATGCCACCATGGTGCTCCAGCCGCCCACCAACGAGGCGCTGTGGGACTACCGGCGCGCCGCGACGGAACGGGCCCTGCAGGCCATCCGGCGCCTGTTCATCGAGCGCTCTGGCTCCGGGCCCGCTGCTTCAGAAATGGTTTGAGAAACGCCCCGGTAAAACTGTTTTTGTGGGCAGCCACCTGTTCCGGCGTGCCCTGGGCAATGATCTGCCCGCCACCGCCTCCCCCCTCCGGGCCCAGGTCCACCACCCAGTCTGCCGTTTTGATGACATCGAGGTTATGTTCAATCACCACCACCGTATTGCCGTGATCACGCAGGCGATGCAGCACCGTGAGAAGCAGGTCGATGTCCTGGAAATGCAGGCCGGTAGTGGGCTCGTCCAGAATGAACAGGGTTCGCCCGGTGTCGCGCTTGGACAGTTCCAGCGACAGCTTGACGCGTTGCGCCTCACCCCCCGAGAGGGTGGTGGCCGACTGCCCCAGGGTGATGTAGCCCAGCCCTACGTCCAGCAGGGTCTGAAGCTTGCGCGCAATCACCGGCACCGCGTTAAAGAACTCGAAAGCCTTTTCCACCGTCATCCCCAGCACTTCGTCAATGGTCCGGCCCTTGTACTGTATCTCCAGGGTCTCCCGGTTGTACCGTTTGCCATGGCAGACGTCGCAGGGCACGTAGATGTCGGGCAGAAAATGCATTTCGACCTTGATGACGCCGTCTCCCTGACAGGCTTCGCAGCGTCCCCCCTTGACGTTGAATGAAAAGCGCCCGGGCCCGTAACCCCGTTCGCGGGACTGTGGAATACCAGAAAACAGTTCGCGAATGGGTGTGAAGAGTCCCGTGTAGGTGGCCGGATTGGAGCGCGGCGTGCGGCCGATCGGACTTTGGTCCACATTGATGACCTTGTCGAAATGCTCCAGACCCGCGATGCGGGTATAGGGTGCGGGTTCCGTCGCGCTGCCGTAAAGATGGCGCGCCACGGCCGCGTACAGGGTGTCATTGATGAGAGTGGATTTGCCCGAACCGGACACCCCCGTGACGCACACCAGCAGCCCCACCGGCAAATGAAGGTCGACGCCCTTGAGATTGTTGCCAGAGGCCCCCCCGATCACCAGCTGGCGCTGCGGGTCGGCAGGCAGGCGTCGCTCCGGCACGGCAATGCTGCGACGCCCCGAGAGAAACTGTCCGGTCAGCGAATCCGGGTGTGCGGTCACTTCCTCCGGGGTGCCGCAGGCCACCACACGCCCGCCATGCTCGCCGGCGCCCGGCCCCATATCCACCACATAATCCGCGGCCCGGATGGCATCTTCATCGTGCTCCACCACGATCACCGAATTGCCCAGGTCACGCAGGCGCACCAGGGTTTCCAGCAGGCGATGGTTGTCGCGTTGATGCAGCCCGATGGAAGGCTCGTCGAGCACATACATCACGCCCGTCAGGCCCGAGCCAATTTGCGAGGCCAGGCGAATGCGCTGGGCCTCGCCGCCGGAGAGCGTATCGGCAGAGCGGTCCAGTTGCAGGTAATCCAGCCCCACGTTGTTGAGAAATTGCAGGCGCGCCACGATCTCCTTGAGGATCTTGTCGGCAATGGCAAGCTTCTTTCCCTTCAGTTTGAGGTGCTGGAACAGGGTCAACGCATCCTTGAGCGGCAAGGCGCTCAGCTCATACAGGGTATGCTGCCCCACGCGCACGTTGCGCGCCTCCAGACGCAATCGGGTTCCCTCACACTCCGGGCAGGGCTTCTGGTTGAGCAGTTTTGACAGCTCTTCGCGCACCAGGGCCGAATCCGTTTCCTTGTAGCGCCGGTCCAGGCTGGGAATGATGCCATCGAAGGCATGTTCCTTGACACGAAACCGGCCCCGTTCGCCAGGGTAATGAAAGGCGATCTGTTCCTTGCCCGAGCCCATCAGCAGGATCTTCTGGATCTTTTCCGATAACTGCTCGAAGGGGGTGTCCAGATCGAAGCCGTAGTGTACGGCCAGGTCGGTGAGCATCTGGAAATAAAACTGGTTGCGCCGGTCCCAGCCCTTGATGGCCCCCCCCGCAAGCCCCAATTGCGGAAAGGCCACCACCCGCTTGGGGTCAAAGAAGCTCACGACACCCAGACCATCACACTGGTGGCAGGCACCCATCGGGTTGTTGAAGGAAAACAGACGCGGCTCCAGTTCCGGCAACGCATAACTGCAGACGGGACAGGCAAAGCGTGCCGAAAACAGGTGCTCCCTGGCACTGTCCATTTCCACGGCCAGCGCGCGGCCATCCGAGTGACGCAGCGCGGTCTCGAACGACTCGGCCAGACGCTGCTTCATGTCGGAGCGCACCTTGAGGCGGTCCACCACCACTTCAATGGTGTGCTTCTGATTCTTGTCGAGCTTTGGAATGGCGTCAATGTCCACCACCGCGCCATCGATGCGCAGGCGAACAAAACCCTGGGCGCGCAGTTCATTGAACAATTCCTGCTGCTGTCCCTTACGCCCCACCACCAGCGGCGAGAGAATCATCAGGCGCGTGTCCTGGGGCAGCGCCAGCACATGGTCCACCATTTGCGACACGCTCTGGGCCTCCAGCAGGATCTGGTGTTCGGGACAGTAAGGATCACCCGCGCGGGCAAACAGCAGGCGCAGATAGTCGTGGATTTCCGTAACCGTACCCACCGTGGATCGCGGGTTGTGGCTGGTGGCCTTCTGTTCGATGGAAATGGCCGGCGATAGTCCTTCGATCAGGTCCACATCAGGCTTTTCCATCAACTGCAGGAATTGGCGCGCATAGGCCGAGAGCGACTCCACATAACGGCGCTGCCCTTCGGCATAGAGCGTATCGAAGGCGAGCGACGATTTTCCCGAACCTGACAGCCCGGTCACGACCACCAGCCGATGCCGTGGCAGGTCCAGATCGATGTTCTTGAGGTTGTGGGTGCGGGCTCCACGAATGCGCAGGATGTCTTGTGTCACGGCGTTGGGCGAGGCTTCGTTCTGGGAACCTGCTAATATACGCCAAGATTTTTACTTTTTCCTGCCTGGCCCTCATGAAAACTCCCGATAGAATGTCTCCCCTCGAATGGCGTGCCAGCATGGGATTGGCCAGCATTTTCGGCCTGCGCATGCTGGGCATGTTCATCATCCTCCCGGTATTTGCCCTGTATGCCACGCAATTGCCCGGAGGGGCCGATAAAACGCTGGTGGGCATCGCACTCGGCGCCTACGGCCTGACCCAGGCTGCGTTGCAGATCCCCCTGGGGTGGTTGTCTGATCGCGTCGGCCGCAAACCAGTCATCATGGGAGGGTTGGTGATTTTTGCCCTGGGAAGTTTCGTCGCTGCTTCGGCCACCAGTATCGGATGGGTCATTCTGGGACGTGTCATCCAGGGTGCCGGAGCCATCTCGGCTGCAGTTATCGCACTGACGGCCGACCTGACCCGCGAACAGCATCGCACCAAAGCCATGGCCCTGATCGGCATGACCATCGGCGTCACCTTCAGTGTTTCCATGATCCTGGCCCCGGCGCTCTATCCCCTCATTGGCGTCCCCGGCATTTTTGCCATGACGGGCGTGCTGGCACTGCTGGCCATCGCCGTCGTGCAATGGATCATTCCGGATGCTCCCCGGCCCCCTCAGGCCGAAGCACGGGCCCCCTTCTCTACCGTACTGCGCCACCTGGAACTGCTGCGCCTCAACTGGGGCATTTTCGTGTTGCACGCCACCCTGATGGCCATATTCGTGGTGGTGCCCCCGGCCCTGGTGCGTGACGGTCTGCCGCAGGGCGATCACTGGAAGCTCTACCTGCCCGTCATGCTGGGGTCCTTCGTGCTGATGATTCCGGGCGTGGCCCTGTCTCATGGCAAGTGGCGCAAATCCGTTTTTCTGGTTTCCGTGGCCGTCCTGTTGCTGGCCCAGTCAGCCCTGATGCTGGGCCTGGGGCAGGGTAGCGTCATGGGTATTGCCGTGGCCCTGACGATATTTTTCGTGGCTTTCAACGTGCTGGAAGCAAGCCTTCCCTCCCTCGTCACCGTGGTGGCCCCTCCCGGAACCAAAGGTACGGCCACCGGCATTTACAGCAGCATTCAGTTTCTCGGCGCTTTCAGCGGGGCCTCTCTCGCTGGCGTGCTGTACAAGTATTGGGGGCCGGACGCCGTGCCGGTCTTTTGTGCAGGCCTCACCGCTATTTGGCTTGTGGTGGCGTGGCCCATGCAGGTAAAAAAAGCCAGTTAATCGAGGGAGAGTGCGCTATGGCTTCAGTCAACAAAGTAATTCTGGTGGGCAATCTGGGGCGCGACCCCGAAGTCCGATACATGCCCGATGGCGGTGCCATTACCAACATCAGCGTGGCCACCACGGACACCTGGAAAGACAAGGCAGGTGAAAAGCAGGAAAAGACCGAATGGCATCGCGTGGCCTTCTTTGGCAAGCTCGCTGAAATTGCCGGCGAGTATCTCAAGAAAGGCAGCCAGGTCTACCTGGAAGGCCGCTTGCAAACCCGCAAGTGGCAGGACAAGGATGGGCAGGACAAGTACACCACCGAAATCGTTGCCGATCGCATGCAGATGCTGGGCAGCCGTTCGGGTGGCGGGGGTGGGGATATGCCCTCGGGTGGCAATGGCGGGGGTTCTGCACAAAAGCCTTCCGGTGCCGGCGGCAAGTTCGACGATTTCCCGGACGACATTCCGTTCTAGACACCCTCGCGCGTCACCCCAAAAAGAGCCCGGCACACATGCAACATGCCGGGTTTTTTGTTGGGATGCGCAAGGGCTTCAGGACATTGCCGGTTTCGCGCGCTGATGATGGACTTTCAACGCCCGTGAAAAGGCAAGACCGATCACCGGAAGCGCCAAGGCAGCCACAACAAACAGCACGGCCATACCCGCATGGGAGAGCAGCAGGGAGGCCAGCACCACACCCAGGGACTGTCCCAGAAAGAATGCCGAGGCAAAAAGGGATACCGCAGTGCCCCGCACCTGCGGCGCCATTTGGGTGGCATTGGTCTGCAGCGTGTTATGTAGCATGTAGTAACCCAGGCCCACCAGGGTGCAGGCCGGAAGGGCCCAGCTCCAGGAGTCGCCCAATGCCAGAATGAGCCAGGCCACGCCGATGAGCAGCCCGCCCATCTTGGCAAGCCCCACCTCGCCAAAATTGCTGACGAATTGCCGGGCGAAGAGGATGTACGAAAACCCGCCCAGGCCAAAGGTGGCCATCACGGCTCCCGCCATGGTCAACGACAGGCCAAAGCGCTGATGCAGGTAGGACGGAACGAAGGCGAGCGTGCCAAACACCACCAGCCCTTCCACGAATACGGTCAGCAGGATGCCCCTTGCCCACGGCTCGCTCAACACGGCATGACATTGGGTCAACACCCCACCCGATTTACCCCCCTGCGCATTGCGCACGTGTTGCGTGGAGGCGTTGCTGCGCGATTCCGCCAGAACCCACAATCCAACCACCAGGTAAGTCAGCGCCATGAAACCGAACGCCCAGCGAAAACCCAGGGTGTCGGTGAAAACACCGCCAATGAATTGCCCGCCAATCACGCCCACGATTTGCCCAGCCAGGAAACGCGCCAGCGTGGCCTGGCGATGCTCATAGGAAATGGTGTCGCCAATCCACGCCATGGATAAGGGGATGATGCCCGCCGCCGAAGCGCCCGTGAGCAGTCGCGACAGCACCAGCCAGTGCAGCGATCCGGCCAGCATGGCGCCGAGGCTTCCCAGGGTGCAGGCCAGCGTGGTCCAGGCAATCAGCCGGTATTTTCCCAGGCGATCCCCCAGGGGGCCGAAAAACATCTGCAGCACCCCGTAAGCCACCGAAAACGACGAGATGACCTGCGCCGTTTCGCCGGGGGAAGACAGAAACGCCCTGGCAAGGTCGGGCAGCATGGGGTCGCAAAGGCGCGCCGAGGCTGCACTGGCGAACGCCGCAAGGGAAAGCAGCGTTACCGCGCGACGATGTTGTTGGTCCGAAGGTTTCATAACCCGACACTATAACAGGCGATTCATTCCCCTCGCAGCACGATGGCCCGTCTGGACATGATGTTGTTCGACATGATTGTCCCTCCTGATCGTCACGGTTCGATGAAATGGCATAATAGTGCGACTCTCATGACCACGACAAAGAAAAATCAGCACCCCCCGGTGCGCCCGAACGCCCGATTGCATACCGCATCGTGCCAAAAATGCCGTGCATAGTCGCGTGGCAGTGATACTCCTGGACTGAATGATCCCTTCTTCGCCACAACGCACCTGGAAATTCCTGCTCCTCAGCGGCCTTGCCTTCTGGGGCCCCGATCTCATGGTGCCCGCCGCCTGGAGCCATAACGAGACCTATCTGCTGCTGTCCAACCTGTACCAGGAAGCCCTGGTCGTGGCCGGCTTCTGGTACGGTCCTGCAATTTGCCAGGCCCTGGTAGTGCGGGAAATGGTCGAGGGGCCGCTGCGCCAGGCCGTGGACTGGACGCTTGCCGAACTGCACCAGCCCCGCGAGGCCGCACCCCGTCTTGCCGAAGTCCCCGTCACCCTGGCGGATCATCCGGGCCCTTTCATCGTCACGGCAGGTTTGCTGCCCGGGCAAAGCCGGATATTCCTTTCTTCGGGGCTGACGGCGCGTCTGGGCGTCCACGGCCTGCACTTTCTGCTGGCCCGTGCCCTGGCTCACGCACACCCGTCACAGCGCCTGGCTGCACTCCTGCCGCTGCTGATGCTGACGCTGGTGCTATCGGATGTTCCTGAAAGCATCATGGCCTGGCTGGGTCTCTTCGGTTTTCTGGCAGGGTGGCTGCTCCTGCACTGGATATTTGAGTTGCTTGCGGATCGCAAGGCCGCACGCGCCATGGGTGCTGGTGCCACAGCGGGCCTTCTGGAAGTTCTGGCCGCCACGGCGGTGCCCGGCCACCGACTATCCGTGCGCCCGCCGCTCCGCTGGCGGTTGCGCGCAGTGGCTTCTATTTCATCTTCGAGCGAAGCTTGAGGGGTTCACCAGCCACCACCTGTGCCGCCATATCCCGGGTTGGCATGTTGAGCACGCATTGGCGCGTGGCGCGCAATGCCTCGCTGCTCTTCAGCTTGCGCGACCGCACCTTTCGCGGCACGATGTCGCGATGACACCACCCTGCCACAGTATTCCAGGATTGCCACGCATGCAATCCGCTCGCACATGAGCTCACGGCATCAACCCCGCATCGGATTGGCCCTGGGCGGCGGCTCGGCCCGCGGCTGGGCGCACGTCGGTGTGATCCGTGAACTGGAGGCAGCAGGCATACGCCCGGATCTGGTCTGTGGCACTTCGGTGGGCGCCATGGTGGGGGCCGCTTATGCCGCCGGAGAGCTGGACCGGTTTGAACAATGGCT
>JAJZHC010000180.1 GCA_021804705.1 Pseudomonadota bacterium | reverse complement strand
GTCAGTCTGGAAATTGGGACTGCGAAACAGTGCACCCAACAACGGAATCTCACCCAGAAACGGCATGGCATTGAGCGTGGCGTTTACGTTATTGCGTACCAGTCCGCCAATCACGAAATGCTCGCCATCCTTGAGTTGAACAGTGGTGCTGGCGCGGCGCGTTGTGAAGGAGGGCAGGATGGTAGGTGCAAGTCCAGGCCCACTGCTGACGTTGACGCCCTGCGGGTTCAGCTCGGACACTTCGGGGGTCACGGTTAGCCAAATCTGCCCCCCCTCCAGCGCTTTGGGCAGAAAATGCAGCGAGACGCCGTATTCCTGTTCGGTCAGCGTGACCATGCTGCCCCCCATGCCGTTGGGTGTGCTGGTGGGAATGAGTACTTTGCCGCCCGCCAGAAAATGGGCTTCCTGCCCGCTCAATGCCATGACCGTGGGCTCTGCCAGAATTTTGATCAAACCATCGCTGTGTTGGCCGTCCAGTGATACCGACAGGGCATGATTGAAAGTGATTTGCGCAGGGCCTTGCGTGAGCAGGTTGGAGAGGACGCCAAACGACCATGGGCCTCCTGATTTCTGGTACTGAACCGAGGCTCCCAGCTCATCCATCAGCAGGCGCGAGACCTCGGCGACTTTTACTTCCAGCATGATTTGTGCCGGTTGTGCCACGGTGAGCAGGTTGATGACATGCGGGGCGGACCATGCAGCCGGTGTGGCAACGCCCGGAATGGCGTGCGCACCGGAGCCGCCATTGGCAGCGCCCGTCACCCCCGGTGAGAGATTGGGGGTGCTGGCGGTGGTGCTGGATGGTGCGCCGGGCAAGTGCGTCAAAAATGCCTGTGCAATGGCCACGGCCTGTTCGGAACGGATCACGTCTGAGACCTTTCCCGCCAGGACCACGGATTCGCCGCTGGAGGACACCCTGATCTGCTCCTCATCGGGCAACAACAAACGCAACCGGGCCATTAAGGGGGCGACGTCACGCTCCACGTTCAGATTGAAGACCTGCAATCGGCCATGTTCCTGCCACAGCAATATATTGGTGGAACCCGCTGACTTGCCCACGAGATAAAGATCGTGGCGTCCCAGCAATACCACGTCGGCCACTTGAGGTTGGCCCACCGACAGGCGCGATACCCGGTGATCCAGTGCGATGACTGCAGACTTGCCTTCCATCAGGGTGAGCGTGTGTTCTTCAGGAACCACCTGTGCCCATGTGCTGCTCCCCAGGGTGACGAGCAGCACCCATGCCATGCGCGTTTTCACCGCTGCATGCTCCGTTCAACGCCACGAATCACTTCGGTGGCAGGTCCCTGCTGGGCTGGCGCAGCGCCGTTAAAGCGCCCCAGCAGCGTCTGACGGGTGGCCCCCGTTGTGGCAGTGATTTGCTGGTCTACCTGATTGCGCAGCACCAGGGATAGCGTCCCGATGCTGCGTGCCAGGTCCAGTTGCTCCGCCTCTGCAGGTGTTACCTCCAGCGTGACCGCATTGACCACGTGTGGGCGCGTCTCGTCAGGGTTGGCCTCTTGTGCCACGGCCAGAACGGGCACATGTTCCAGAACGATTTTTGAGACGCTGCTGCCGGTGTGCCCCGGCGCCCCCTCGTGAAGGCTGTTGACCACGACATCCACATAATTGCCGGGCAATGCAAAGCCGGCCACGCCCACCACCTCATTGACGCGCACGGTCATGGCGCGCCGCCCGCGAGTGATGATGGCGGACAGGCCTCCACGCGTGCCCTCGGGTGCCAGGACGCTCTCCAGGATGGGGGTTCCCTGCGGAATCGCCATGCGAACGTAGCGTCCTTCCAGTCGCGAAGTGTCGCTGACAAATCCCTGAGGAAGAAGATGGTTGGGCCATTCCCGTGCCGTGATATTGGAAGAAGTCAGACGTGTCCCTTGTGCCAATGTCGTCGCGGCCACGACTACCGGCACTGAGTTGATGCGGGCCGCCTTGACCAGCCAGAGGGCAGAAAGGGTGGTGGCTCCCAGCGCCAGCACGATACCGCCAGCAATCCACAAGGGCTTGTGGTGGGGGTTCATGACCATCGTTCCAGCAATGCCATGGCAACGCCTGAAAGTGGCGCCTTGCTCCAGGCCATTCGGCCGCCGCCAGGAGGTACCCAAGTCCAGAGCGCGCTTTGGCAAAGCCCGGCCAGGATCAATTCGTCCTGAAGGTTTCGCGTTCTGGATTCGATGGCTGCGGCCCATGCCAGCAGCATGACAATCAGGCCATGAAGCCAGATCATTGCCATTACCCCGCTGAGCCCACGCTGGTGGCGATGCTGTTGAATTTGGTCTCGAGGTTGGTTCCAAGAACCGTAATGCCACCGATGATCACGAGGCCGATGAGAGCGGCGATCAAACCGTATTCGATGGCGGTGACAGCGTCGTCACCCTTCAGAAATTTTTTGATGCAGGCAATGCAGGATTTCATGGCAGACCTCTCGCAAATTGAACGCACATCGCAAACCACCGATGTAAATTCAGCATAGCGAGGGTGCTTTGCGCACGACAGTCACGAATGCATCGCGGTGCGGGATGAATACCCATGGCGCACGCCATGACGTTCATCCCATGAAGTGGCAAGGGTTCAATAAAGACCGGGCAAAAGCCTCCAGCGCACGCACCTCTGATAGGCGCGGTAGGCTGCCTGACGGGCCAGCCAGCGCTCCTCGCGTTCGATGCGCAGCCATTGCAGGGTATACAGGCCACCGTAGATCAGGAGGTTGCGCAGGCTGGCATGCGCACAAAAAAATCCGCTATGGCTGACGAGATAGCCCAGATAAATGGGATGCCGCACCAGTCTGTAGGCGCCATGGGTGACGATGTGGCGTTCTGCCGGAAGGAGGCCGAAGGCGCGGCCCAGGGAAAGCTTGGCAAAGATCTGCCAGAGCGCACCGCCCAGCATGAGACCAGTCGTGATGTGTTCGGGGAGCAGCTGCCTTCCGTCCCCCAAATCAAGCGCCAGAAAATAGAACGTGGCTGGCAGGCTGGTGGCCAGCGCGGCAGGATGCCAGTCGCGCGTCAGCGGTTGGCGACTGAACAGGATCAGAAGCACGCTCAAGGTTTCGGTCAACAGCAGCGCCAACAGGGTGGGATGCTGGGGGTGATGCAGCCATACGGCACAGGCCTTGACCCAGAATTGCAGCAGTGCCGTCGCCGCAGCAAGACGCAGCCCCCACTCGATGAGGTGGGAACGCATTGCCACGACGGAGACCTTCAGGCGAGATGATGTCGGTTG
>JAJZHC010000179.1 GCA_021804705.1 Pseudomonadota bacterium | reverse complement strand
ATCGCTGCGCGCGGCTATCGGCATCGTTCCCCAGGATACGGTGTTGTTCAATGACACTGTGTATTACAACATCGCCTATGGTCGCCCAGGAGCATCCAGGGATGAGGTGATTCGCGCGGCCCAGGCTGCGCACATCCACGATTTCATCCTGAAATTGCCAGATGGCTATGACTCGCTGGTGGGAGAACGCGGGCTCAAGCTCTCCGGCGGAGAAAAGCAGCGTGTAGCCATCGCGCGCACCCTCTTGAAGCGTCCGCAAATCCTGGTTTTTGATGAAGCCACCTCGGCGCTGGATTCCCGCTCAGAAAAGGATATCCAGGCTGAACTGGCTTCCATTGCCCGCCACCACACCACGCTGGTCATTGCCCATCGCCTGTCTACCATCGTGGATGCCGACCAGATTCTGGTGATGGAGGATGGCCGCATCGTGGAACGCGGGCGGCATGAGGCCTTGTTGGCGGCCAACGGGGCTTATGCCCGCATGTGGATCTTGCAGCAAAAGCAGAATAATGTTGCGTAACCGGCTGATTTTTTGTATTGTTACGGCTATAAAGGCGTGAGGGGAAAGATGAGTCGTTCAAGCAGTAGCGCAATGCGATACGGATTGATCCTGTGGGTTCTGCTGATGGGGTTGATGCCTTCAGCACAGGCCGCTCGTAACCACCACCATCACGCCGTCGCATCAGATCCTTCCTCCATGGCGTTGCTGTCGTCCACGGCCCTCGTCATCGATCAGACCACGCAGCAAGTGGTTTTTTCAAAAAATCCTGATCCCATCCACCCCATCGCTTCCATCACCAAGCTCATGACAGCACTGGTGGTGCTGGAGTCCGCACAGGACCTCAATGAGCAGATTGCCGTTTCGGACGAAGATGTGGACACCCTGCGCTTCACCCGTTCCCATCTGCGCGTAGGGGTGCATGCCAGCCGCCTGGATTTCCTGCGCATGGCCCTGATCGCTTCCGAGAACAGGGCCGCCTCCGCGTTGGGCCGCTCCTATCCTGGAGGCATTCATGCCTTCGTGGAACGAATGAATGCTGAAGCAGCGCGCCTGGGAATGACCAGCACCCATTTCGAAGACTCTTCCGGGCTGAACGGCAACAATGTTTCCACTGCGCATGATCTGGCCATTCTGGTCCAGGCTGCCATGCAATATCCGCTCATCCACGAAATCACGACCACAGCCTCCATATCGGTTCCTGTTGGATTTCGCGGTCGGCCCATCGTATTTCGCAATACCAATCCCTTGGTTGCCAAACCCGACTGGGATATCGGGCTATCCAAGACGGGATTCATCAATGAGTCCGGCCAGTGTCTCGTCATGCAAGCAACTATCAGCGGTCATCCCATGGTCATCGTGTTGCTCGATTCTCGTGGCAAGCATGCCCGCATTGGTGACGCCAACCGTGTTCGCAAGTGGCTGGAAGCGCATAGTCAGGTGACAGTCGGGCAACTCTGAACCAAGGCAGGGCTTTTTATGCGTGTTGGTCTTTTTGTCACCTGTCTCGTGGACATGATGCGTCCGCGGATAGGGTTTGCCACCCTCAAGCTGTTGCAGGACGCCGGCTGTGAAGTCGTGGTCCCCCCCCATCAAACCTGTTGCGGGCAGCCCGGGTTCAATTCCGGTGATCGTGAATCCGGACGCCTCATGGCGCGCCGGTTTCTGGCCGATTTTGACTCTTTCGATTATGTGGTTGCACCCAGTGGTTCCTGCACAGGCATGATCCGCTGTCATTACGCAGAACTATTTCCTGAAGATCCAGCGTTGCAGACGCGGCTTGATGCGCTTTCCTCCCGCACTTTCGAGTTGACCGATTTTCTGGTCACCGTACTGAAAGTGGATCATCTTCAAAGCACCTTCCGGGGCAGCATCACCTACCACGACTCCTGTTCCGGCTTGCGCGAACTTGGCATCAAGCAACAGCCGCGCCAGTTGATAGCACGGGTGGCAGGGGCAAGGTTGCAGGAAATGGACAAGGCGGAAATCTGTTGTGGATTTGGCGGCACGTTTTCCATCAAGCTGGGTGAGATCGCCACCCGCATGGCGGACAACAAGTGCCAGGATGCCCTGGCCACAAAGACTGATGCCATTGTCGGAGGAGATCTCGGGTGCCTGCTCAACATCGAAGGGCGGCTGCGGCGGCTGGGAGATGAAACCACACGGGTCCTTCACGTAGCCGAGGTGCTGGCAGGGTCGGAAGGGGAACAGGACTGATGCAACTCACTTCGTTTTCCTTCAAGAAAAATGTTCGGCGCAAGCTGATCGATCCGTTGTTGCAACGGAACATGAAACGTTTCGGGGGGCGTT
Source organism: Pseudomonadota bacterium (assembly GCA_021804705.1). GTDB lineage: Bacteria > Pseudomonadota > Gammaproteobacteria > Burkholderiales > Ferrovaceae > JAJZRV01. Next base: position 942 of record JAJZHC010000179.1, on the reverse strand, counting down.
TCGTGGAAGCTCGTGCTGCCGTGATGACGGAAGTGGATAATCTGGAAGAAATCCGTGTTGCTGCCGCCGCCATTCGGGATCGCAGCCTTGCCAACCTCGACAGCTATCTCATGATTTTCGAGGAACGAGCGCTTGTCCGTGGTACGAAAGTGCACTGGGCTGAAACCGCGCAGGACGTCAACCGCATTTTGATCGAGATTGCGCAAGCCAACGGCGTCAAGAAAATCGTCAAGTCAAAGTCCATGGTAAGCGAGGAGTCGGGCCTCAATGATGCCGTGGAAGCAGCGGGCATGGAGGCCATTGAAACGGACTTGGGTGAATACATTCTGCAACTCGCCCATGAGCCTCCCTCGCACATCATCGCCCCTGCCATCCACAAAAGCGTGGAGGAAGTGGCACAGCTGTTTTCAGAACAGCACCATACGCCGCTGAGCACGGACATTCCTGCGCTGTGCCGGGAGGCTCGGGAGCAACTGCGGCCACATTTTCTCTCGGCTGACATGGGTATTTCCGGGGGTAACTTTCTGATTGCCGAAACCGGTTCGGTGGTGATCGTCACCAATGAAGGCAATGGGCGCATGGTCACCACCCTTCCCCGAATTCATGTGGCCATCACGGGCATTGAGAAGGTATTGCCCACCCTCAACGATTTCTCAACCATCCTGCGCTTGCTCACGCGTTCGGCCACCGGACAATCCATCACCAACTACGTGTCGATGCTAACCGGTCCACGCCAGGAAGGTGACCTTGATGGGCCCGAACAATCGCACATTATTTTGGTGGACAGCGGCCGTTCGCGCCTGCTTGGCACGGAAATGCAAAAGGCCCTGCGTTGTATACGTTGTGGTGCCTGCATGAATCACTGTCCGGTATATCAAAACATCGGCGGTCATGCTTATGGCTGGGTTTATCCCGGACCCATCGGCGCCATCCTGACACCGT
>JAJZHC010000178.1 GCA_021804705.1 Pseudomonadota bacterium | reverse complement strand
TGCCGTGCCTTCTGCCGAAGGGATGGTCAAGCTCGACGCCATGGAAAACCCCTTTGTGCTGCCCGACGACCTGCGCAGCGCCATGGCACGGCGCCTGTCGTCCCTGGAAGTCAACCGTTACCCCGAGGCCAACCCTGAAGCGTTGAAGACGCTGTTGCGCCAGACCATGGGTATCGATCCTGCGGCAGCCCTGGTACTGGGAAACGGTTCAGACGAACTGATCCAGATGATTGCGCTGACCGTCGCTAAACCGGGTGCGGTGATTCTTGGGGTGGAACCCGCCTTCGTGATGTTCCGCATGATTGCCACCTTCGTGGGGATGCATTTTGTTGGCGTGCCGTTGAAGGCTGACTTCACGCTCGATGGGCCGGCACTCCTGTCCGCCCTGGAGCGCGAAAAACCTGCCCTGGTCTTTCTTGCCTACCCCAATAACCCTACCGGCAACCACTTCGATGCCGGGGTCCTGGAAGAGGTCATCCGTCGCGCCCCCGGGCTGGTGGTGATTGACGAGGCCTACTTTCCATTTACTGACCACTCCTTCCTGCCCCGACTGCTGGAGTACCCCAACCTGTTGGTGATGCGCACCGTTTCCAAACTGGGTCTGGCCGGGATCAGGCTGGGTTTTTTGTCCGGGCCTGCCGAGATCGTGAACCAGATCGACAAGGTCAGGCTGCCGTACAACATCTCGATGCTGGATCAGGCCGTCGCGATGGAAGTCCTGGCGCACGGCGAGGTCCTGCAAACCCAGGCCGACCTCATCCGGCAACAGCGACGCGTGCTGGCGCGGCAACTGTCGGCCATTGCCGGTGTGACGGTTTATCCCAGTGACGCCAATTTTCTGTTGTTCCGCGTGGCGCAGGCCCCGCGCATCTTTGACGGCCTACGGCATCGTGGTATATTGATCAAGAACTTGAGTGCCGCGCACCCGCTTTTGGCAGACTGTCTGCGGGTGACTGTGGGTACTTCCGAAGAAAACCAACGGTTTCTGGATGCGCTTCAGGATACCCTTCGATGAACCCGTTATTGCAGCCAGCGGCTTAACCTACTACCTTCAGGCCATCCCATGCGATCGGCGCAGATTACACGCAATACACTCGAAACCCAAATTACCGCAGACATCAACCTTGACGGTACAGGATTGTCGCGGCTTGACACTGGCATTCCATTTCTGGATCACATGCTCGATCAGGTCGCCCGACATGGGCTGATCGACCTCACCGTGCACTGCAAGGGCGATCTGCACATCGATGCGCACCACAGTGTGGAGGACATCGGGATCACGCTGGGGCAGGCCTTTGCGCAGGCCATGGGTGACAAAAAGGGTGTGCGCCGCTATGGCCACGCGGTCATTCCCCTGGATGAAGCCCTGTCCCGGGTGGCCATCGACCTGTCTGGCCGCCCCGGGCTGTTTTTCGACGTTCCGTTCAGCAGGGCGCGTATTGGCGAATTCGACGTAGACCTGTTCCATGAATTTTTTCAAGGTTTCGTCAATCACGCCCATCTGACGCTTCATGTGGACAACCTCAAGGGTCGCAATGCGCACCACCAGGCCGAGACGGTATTCAAGGCCTTCGGTCGGGCCTTGCGCCAGGCCGTCGAGATGGATCCCAGGGCTGCGGGCGTGACGCCTTCCACCAAAGGTTCGCTTTGAACGACAGGGATCTGCCGTGACCCACATCGCTGTGATTGACTACGGAATGGGCAATCTGCGTTCCGTGGCCAAGGCGCTGGAACATGTGGCTCCAGACGCAACTGTGGAGGTCACGGGAGACCCCGAACGCGTGAGAGCGGCGGAACGGGTCGTGTTTCCGGGCCAGGGAGCCATGCCCGACTGCATGCGCGAGCTGGACCGGCGCCAGCTGCGCCAGCCCATACGCGAAGCCGCCCGGACCAAGCCGTTTCTGGGGCTGTGCATCGGGCTGCAGATGCTGTTTGAATCATCCGAAGAAGGGCCGACGCCCGGACTGGGAATCCTTTCCGGGCACGTGCGCCGGTTTCCGGATGAGCGCATGTTCTCCCCCGCGGGGCAACGACTCAAGGTGCCGCACATGGGCTGGAACGAAGTGAACCAATCCGGAAAGCACGCCATGTGGTCGGGCATTCCCCAGGATGCGCGCTTCTATTTCGTGCACAGCTATTATGTTCAGGAACACGATTCCGGCATTGGGGCCGCAACAACCCAATACGCCTTTGATTTCACCTGTGCCGTGGCACGAGACAATATTTTTGCCGTACAGTTTCACCCGGAAAAGAGCGCCTTGCCCGGACTCGCGTTGCTTGGCAATTTCGTTCACTGGAAGCCCTGAGTATTACCATGATCCTGATTCCTGCTATTGATCTCAAAGATGGCCGCTGCGTCCGGTTGCGACAAGGCCTGATGGAAGAAGCCACCGTCTTTTCCGAAGAGCCCGCTCAAATGGCGCGACATTGGCTGGACCAGGGGGCACAGCGCCTGCATCTGGTGGACCTCAATGGCGCTTTTGCAGGAAAGCCCGTCAACGAACGGGCCATGCGTGAAATCGTGGACGAGGTCAATGGCGAAATCCCTGTGCAGTTGGGCGGTGGTATCCGCACCCTCGATATCATCGAACGCTATCTGGACAGTGGCGTATCGGAAGTCATCATCGGCACGGCGGCGGTCAAGAACCCGGGGTTTCTCCACGAAGCCTGCGATGCATTTCCAGGCCACATCATGGTGGGCCTCGATGCGCGTGAAGGTAAAGTGGCCGTGGACGGCTGGTCCAAACTGACGGGGCATGAGGTGGTGGATCTCGCACAGCGTTTTCAGGATTATGGGGTTGAAGCCGTCATTTATACCGATATCGGTCGCGACGGCATGCTGAGCGGGGTCAACATTCCGGCCACGGTGGCTCTGGCGCGATCCCTGACGATCCCGGTCATTGCCAGCGGCGGCATTACGGGGCTGGAGGATGTCAGGGCGCTTTGCGAAGTGGAGTTCGAGGGCATCATGGGGGCAATTACCGGACGGGCCATCTACGAAGGAACCCTTGATTTTGCCGAGGCCAACCAGCTTGCCATCAGTTTGTCGCGGCCGGTTCCAGGCGAGCACTGATTCATGGGGTTGGCCAAGCGCATCATTCCGTGCCTGGATGTCAACGCAGGGCGTGTCGTCAAGGGCATCAATTTTGTCGGCCTGAGAGATGCCGGTGATCCGGTGGAAATTGCGCGTCGCTATGATGAACAGGGCGCGGATGAGGTGACCTTCCTCGACATTACGGCAAGCTCGGACGGG
>JAJZHC010000177.1 GCA_021804705.1 Pseudomonadota bacterium | reverse complement strand
AATGATGACGACCGGAAAGCGGAATTTCATGGGGTTCTCCCTGCAAGAAGGGCGGAATTATAGACCCCTTTGGGCCCGCAGCGCGGCTTTATTCAATTTGCCCGTGGCGGTATGAGGCAAGCCATCCACAAACTCGATCTGCTCCGGAATCCACCATTTGGCGATGCGCTGCTCCAGATAACCGCGCAAATCCTCGGCTGTCAGCACCTGACCCGGCTTTTTCACGGCCAGAAGAAGCGGACGCTCGCCCCAATGCGGGTGGTGGATTCCGATGACGGCAGCCTCCTGAATGGCCGGATGGCCAACGGCCACTTGTTCAAGCTCTATGGAGCTGATCCATTCCCCGCCACTCTTGATCATGTCTTTGGCCCGGTCGGTAATCTGCATGAAGCCTTCTTCATCGATCACGGCCACGTCGCCCGTGGGAAACCAGCCCTGCTGCAGGGGCTCCGAGGGGTCCTTGTAGTAACCGTTGCAAACCCAGTGCCCTTGCACCATCAGGTGTCCGAAAGTATGGCCGTCATGGGGCAAAGGCCACCCTTCATCGTCTACCACTTCCATATCTACCCCGAACAATGGGCGTCCCGAGCGGGCTAACCAATCACGTCTGGCCTGGCCCACCAGCCCCACCTGATTGGCTTTGGGCAGGGTCAGGGCCGCCACCGGGCTGGTTTCTGTCATGCCCCACCCCGGTAGCACACTCACTTTCTGCACATCTTCAAAGTAGCTCACGATAGTCCTGGGGCAAGCCGCACCGCCCACGCCCAGGCGTTTGAGATAATGCAACTGGCACCCCTCGGCCTGGAGGTATTGCATCAGGTTATTCCAGACCGTGGGCACGCCAGCGGTCAACGTGACCTTTTCGGACTCCAGCAGTTGGTACAGGTTGGGTCCATCCAGCAGTGGTCCGGGAAGCACCATTTTGGCACCCACCAGTGCGGCAGCATAGGGAAAACCCCAGGCATTGGCGTGAAACAGTGGGACCACGGGCAATACTGAATCACACGCTGAAAAGGACAGCGAATCCGGCAAGGACACGGCCCAGGCATGCAGTAGCGTAGAGCGATGGCTATAGAGCACGCCCTTGGGCTTGCCGGTAGTGCCGGAGGTATAGCATAGGGCCGCGGCAGTCCTCTCATCCATTTCTGGCCATTCATAGTCGCTGGAAGCCTCTTGCAGAAGCGCTTCATAACCCAGGAGGGGCAACACTGAAGGCGGCAGATGAGCACCCGGTTCGTCCATCACGATGACCTGGGCCACGCAGGTCAGTTGGCTTGCCAGGGATTCCAGCAGCGGCAGAAACATGGGGTCGACCAGCAGGATCTTGTCTTCGGCATGCAGGATGATGCCCGCAATCTGCTCGGGAAACAGACGCGGATTAATGGTATGACAGATGGCTCCCATGCCTGAAATGGCGTAATACGCCTCCAGATGCCGATGGTGGTTCCAGCCCAGGGTGCCTACCCGGTCTCCGGTAGCCACCCCCAGTGCCTGCAAGACATTGGCGAGTTTGCGACAACGGTTGTGCGTACTGCGCCAGGAACCGCGATAGACGGTGCCATCCGCGTTGCGGGAAACAATCGGCGTATGACCATGGTGCCGGTCCGCGTGCTCGATCAGGGACGAAACCAGCAGCGGACGATGCATCATCAAACCCAGCATGGGAAACTTCTCCGTGAAATATTCCTGATCGTATCGTAATCGAAATGTGACAGGACAGTTATAATGTCAGACCAGCTACCATGAAAACCACTCAGCCCCGCCTTCAAGACGCTCTGGGCCGCCCCCTTCAGGATCTCAGGATCTCGGTGACGGATCGGTGCAATTTTCGGTGTACTTACTGCATGCCAAGGGAAATTTTTGGCCCGGACCATGCCTTTCTGCCTCGACCCGCGTTGCTCACCTTCGAGGAAATCACGCGCGTGGCGCGCCTTTTTGCGTCTCTTGGTGTGCACAAGATCCGTCTCACCGGCGGCGAACCGCTGCTGCGCAAACAGGTGGAAGCCCTGGTCGCGCAGCTTTCCAGCATTTCTGGGACAGACCTCACCCTTACCACCAATGGCGCCATTCTTGCCAAAAAAGCGCAGGCCTTACGAGACGCCGGCCTGAAACGCATTACCGTGAGCCTTGATGCCCTGGACGATGCCACCTTCAAGCGCATGAACGACGCCGATTTTACGGTAAAGCAGGTGCTGGAAGGTATCGAAGCTGCTCAACTGGCGGGCTTGCAACCCATCAAGGTCAATGCCGTCATCCAGCGCGGGGTCAACGAACACGCCATCGTGGACCTGGCCCGGCATTTTCGTGGCAGTGGCATCATCCTGCGTTTCATTGAGTTCATGGATGTGGGGGCAACCAATGGTTGGCGCCTCGACGACGTGGTGAGTGCCACCGAAATCCAGCAACGCATTGCCGCCCACTGGCCTGTAGAACCTTTGGAACCCACGGCCCCGGGCGAGGTGGCGGAACGCTACCGTTACTGCGACGGAACCGGGGAGATTGGCATCATTGCTTCAGTCACCAGGCCATTTTGTCGCGACTGTTCCCGCATTCGGCTTTCCACCGACGGCAGCCTGTTTACCTGCCTGTTTGCCAGCCATGGTTTTGATCTTAAAACCCCGCTACGGGCTGGCGCGGATGACGCTACGTTATTACAGTCCATCTCCAGCTTGTGGCAACACCGGACAGATCGCTATTCCGAAATTCGTTCTGAAGCCACACAGGGTCGGCGCAAAATCGAAATGTCCTACATCGGAGGATAATGATGGCCATTACAGGTTGCATTCTGGCAGGCGGGGCCAGTACCCGCATGGGAGGGCAGGACAAGGGGCTGTTGCCTTGGCATGGCCGTCCGCTCATCGAAGCCGTCATGGCGCGTTTCTCTCCCCAGGTGGAGAGCCTGGTCATCAGCGCCAATCGCCACCTTGAACAATACGGCCGCTATGGCCATGCCGTGCTTCCCGATGACGAACAAGGCTACGCCGGGCCCCTGGCAGGCATCGAACGGGCCCTGACGCACGCCCATGGCTCGCATGAAATGGTGGCCGTAGTTCCCTGCGACGCCCCCCTCCTGCCGCTTGATCTCGTCGGGCGGCTGCAGGCTGCGTTGCGCACAGATGATGCCGACATCGCTTATGCTGTCACGGTGGGTGGAGACCAGCCCGTGTTTGCCCTCATCAAAACCGCCCTGCTACCCAGCCTCTCCGAATATTTGCGTGAAGGGGAGCGCAAGGTCCAGCGCTGGTACGCACGTTGCGCC
>JAJZHC010000022.1 GCA_021804705.1 Pseudomonadota bacterium | reverse complement strand
GTAAGGGCCAACCGGCTGTTGAGCCTGGCGGAAATGAATGCGCTCCTGCGCGACATGGAACGCATCGATCGTTCAGATCAATGCAACCACGGCCGCCCCACCTGGCGTCAAATCACGCTTGCCGAACTGGACCGCCTGTTCATGCGTGGACAGTAGCCATAGCAAGATGGCCAGCACGCGCGCCAGCGCCATTTTCCTGATGGGCCCCACGGCCAGCGGCAAGAGCGCCATTGCGCTCGAACTGGCGGCGCGTTTTCCCCTGGAAATCATCAATGTAGACTCGGCCAGTGTCTATCGGGGAATGAATATCGGTACAGCAAAGCCAGACGCTGAAACATTAAGGCGCGTACCGCACCACCTGCTCGATTGTATCGAACCCACCGAAGCCTACTCTGCAGCGCGCTTTCGTGACGAGGCCCTACAGGTGATGCATGGGATAATCCGACGCGGCAGGGTCCCCCTCCTGGTGGGGGGTACCATGCTGTATTTCAAGGCACTGCAACAGGGGCTGGATGAATTGCCCACCGCTGACCCTGTAGTACGCGCCGAGCTCGATCAGGAAGCTCTGGAACAGGGTTGGCCGGCGATGCATGCAGTCCTCTCCCGGGTGGACCCGGTGACGGCTGCCCGGTTGCAGCCGGGAGATTCCCAAAGGATTCAGCGCGCCCTGGAGGTGTACCGGGTTACCGGGACTCCACTTTCCCAATATCATGACTCTGGATCGCGTCAGCCGCTCGATGCCAGGGTGCTGGCCCTGGGCTTGCTGCCATCGGATCGCGGTGTTTTGCACCGGCGCATTGCCGAGCGTTTCGATGCCATGCTGGAGGCAGGCCTGGAAGAGGAATTGCGAACCTTGCGCCTGCGTCATGCACTGAACCCCGATCTTCCCGCAATGCGTGCTGTGGGTTACCGTCAGATGTGGCAGTTTCTGGAGGGACAGATCGACCGTGCAACGCTGCGCGAAAAGGGCATCATTGCCACACGCCAGTTAGCGAAACGCCAGATGACCTGGATGAGGAGCTGGCCCGCGCTGCAATCCTTCGACGCCCTGGCCCCGGGGGTTGGCAGAGAGATTGGACTGGAAATTGCCCGGTTTCTGCAACCAACTGCCTGAATTCAGGGCTCGGTCTGAGTGATCCTGGCCCTGGCCTCGCCTGCTGCGAAGGCGATTTCGATGGTTTGTCCGGCAACAATTTCATGGCTGTCCCGGATGATACTTCCGGCCTCGCTGCGTACGATGCTGAACCCGCGCGACAACACGGCCTGGGGGTTGAGGTGGGTCAGTCCTGCCTCGAAGCGCTGCAGGGTTTGATGCTGGCGTTCGAAGTGCTGTTTGCTAGCGCGTGACAGTCGTTGGCGCAGGGCTTCCAGAACCAGTTTTTGCTGGCGCAGTCGCTCGCCCGGATGAATGAGACGCTGCCGTAACCTTCCCAGTTTCAATTCTTCGCGTTGCAAACTGGTACGGGCTGTGCTTTGCAGGCGTCTCTGCACCATATCGAGGCGCATGCCATCACGTTCCACGCGTCTTTGCAACAGGGTTCCCAGGCGTTGTCCCAAAGCGGTCAGATGGCGCAGCAGCCCCTGGCGGTCCGGGCTGACCAGTTCGGCGGCGGCAGTGGGCGTGGGCGCGCGGCGGTCGGCCACGAAGTCGGCGATGGTGAAATCGGTTTCATGGCCGATGCCGGCGATGACGGGAATCGGACAGGCGGCCAGGGCGCGTGCCACCACTTCCTCGTTGAAAGCCCAGAGGTCTTCAATGCTTCCTCCCCCGCGACAAAGGATGAGCACATCGCATTCGGCGCGCTGACCCGCGGTTTCGATGGCGCGCGCAATCAGTGTTGCAGCCCCTTCTCCCTGAACCGGAGTCGGGTAAAGAATGACCAGGGTGGAAGGGCTGCGCCGCTTCAGCGTGGTCAGCACATCGCGCAATGCGGCAGCGGCAGGCGAAGTGATGATGCCGATCGTGGTGGGGTGAAGGGGGAGGGGCTTTTTCAGGGCCTCGTCAAACAAGCCTTCTCCAGCTAGTTTTTCCTTGAGCCGCGTGAAGGACTCAAACAACTTTCCCATACCGGCCTGACGCATGGTTTCCACGGTGATCTGACAGGAGCCGTTGGGGGGATAGAAGGTGGTGGGGCCCTTGAGCTCGATGGCCAGTCCATTGCGTGGACGCCAGTCCAGACGCTGGTTTCTGGAACGGAACATGACGCACCGGATCTGTGCGTTGGCATCCTTGAGGTTGAAGTACCAGTGTCCCGAAGTGGCTTCGGTAAAGTTGGAAATTTCTCCCTGAATCCAGACGGCGGGCAAGGCATCTTCCAGAACCCTCTGGATGCGTGAAGCGAAGCTTGAAACAGTGAGTATCAGCTCCAAGCTGTCTGTCAATTGAGGCAAAACCCCTTCGAGAGTGGCATCAGATTTAGAAGGCGATTTCATAAGCTCGGCCACGCCTTGATGAGCGGCTATTTTTTAAAATATTGTTAAACAAAGACATATTTTTTTGCTGTTCAAAAAATGCGCTAATCAAAAAAAATCCATTAGGATGATAGGGTTGTCATAAATCAAAGGAAACTGTTCACAAAGTTATCCACAGACTTTGTGGACAACTCGCATGGGTCGCCAATCCTTGCTCCATCCATTACACTACCATCCAGTTGATTGCCATGGGGAGTGGCTGTGCCACATCTGATTGAAGCGGCCGGATGGCCTAGTATCTTGCTGGTCATTGCTTCGATTGTGGGGCTTGCCATCATTTTTGAAAGATTGCTGGCCCTGCGTGCCTCCAGGGTATTGCCCGCAGGGCTGCTCAATGACGTTCTGACAGGTATCCGTAACCAGGGCGTTTCGCCTCAACTGATCGAAAAAGTTGAAAAGGGGTCGTCCCTGGGTCGAATCCTGGCTGCGGGGCTGCGCAACGAGCGCAATTCACGCGAAGCCATGAAGGAATCCATTGAAGAGGCGGGTCGTGCCGTGTTGGTGGATCTTGAGCGTTCGCTCTCAACCCTGGGCACCATTGCCAGCATCAGCCCCCTGTTGGGGCTATTCGGTACGGTAGTGGGCATGATCATGCTCTTTGGCAGCCAGAATCCTGCAGGGGCCAGCCCTGCGGAATTGGCCCAGGGTATTTCTGTAGCGCTATACAATACAGCATTCGGGTTGGTGGTGGCCGTGCCCAGCATGATTTTCTACCGCCTGTTCCGTTCACGCATCGACAGACTGGTGGCCGAGATGGAGCAGCAAGCCATCAAACTGGTGGAAATGCTTCACGGGGAACGCCTTCCGTGAATTTTCGCAGGGGACGGACCCGGGAAGAACCCGAAATCAATCTGATCCCCATGATCGACGTCCTGTTGGTCATCCTGATCTTTTTAATGATTACGACGACCTACAACCGGTATGCGGGGCTGCGCGTCAGCTTGCCGGAAGGTGTTGCAGGTGAGCGCGCTCCGTTGCCGGCCGGCAGTATCATTGAAGTGATCGTCGAGGCCTCCGGGCAGACGCTCGTTGGTCAGCAAGCGCTTCCATCCCCTAGTCTTGCCGCGATTCAGGATGCCCTGCAAAGCGCTGCCCATGGCGAGAAGGATGTTCCCGTGGTCATCAGCGCAGATGATCAGGCCACCCATGGTAGCGTGGTCAGGGTCATGGAGGCGGCCCAAAGTGTCGGTTTTCGTCGGCTGACGGTCATGACCCGGGTTCTGGCGCACTGACCGCATGGAACGGTGGTTGCAGCATCAATGGTATCAACGCACCGCTCCGCTGCTTTGGCTGTTGCCCCTGAGTCTTGTCTTCCACCTGATCGTCACTCTGCGCCGCTGGATGGCAGGATGGGGATGGATTTCTTCCCACAGGCTTCCGGTGCCGGTAGTGGTCGTGGGGAACATCACTGTAGGGGGTACCGGTAAAACGCCCCTGACATTGGCGCTTGTAGAGGCGCTGCAGCAGCGCGGCTGGCATCCGGGCATCGTCAGTCGTGGTTATGGGGCGGTGTTACCGGGCATTCGGGAAGTACATCCAGACGACGATCCAATCGAAGCGGGTGACGAACCGGTTCTGATGGCCCGCCGGGCCGGGGTTCCGGTATGGATTGCGCGGGATAGGGCAGGCGCGGGACGCGCGTTGTTGCAAGCGCACCCCGAGGTTGATCTGTTGATCAGCGATGATGGACTGCAACACCTTGCCCTCGCGAGGGACATGGAAATTGTCGTGGTGGATGGACGACGGCTGCTGGGTAACGGTGCCTTGCTGCCAGCGGGCCCTCTGCGCGAGCCCAGGACACGCCTGGACAGCGTGGATGCAGTAGTGATCAATGGTTTGGTGCAGCCTGGTTTTGCCACCCGTGCGCCCCAGTTTGGCATGATATTACAGGGCCGTGCCTGGGCACCCTTGAGTACCGGTCTGAGCGAAGTGGACCTGGACCATTTTCGTGGGCAAACCTGCCATGCCGTGGCAGGCATCGGCAATCCGGAGCGTTTTTTTGAGTACCTCGAGTCGCTGGAGATCCAGGTGATACCCCACGCATTTCCGGACCATCACGCCTTTACGCCAGAAGATTTGCGCTTTGAATTGACGGCGCCCGTGCTAATGACTGAGAAAGATGGGATAAAATGCCAAGGCTTTGAATTGCCCCGGGCCTGGATGTTGCCTGTGGGCGCGATACTCGATCCGGGCCTGGAGGCCCTGGTCGATCATACCCTGCGGCGGAGGAGACATGGACGGACGATTGCTTGAAATTCTGGTGTGCCCGCTGTGCAAAGGTCCATTGCTGCAACGCGCGGCACACACTGAGTTGGTTTGTGCCCCGTGTCGACTGGCATTTCCGATTCGCGACGGCATTCCGGTCATGCTGGAAGAAGAGGCACGTCGCTTGAACGACACAGAGGAAGTCTAGGGGTGTCCCCTTCGTTCACAGCGATCATCCCGGCGCGCATGGGTTCCACGCGATTCCCGGGAAAAGCGCTGGCGGATATCGCGGGTTTGCCCATGGTGGTGCATTGCGCCCTGCGTGCCCGTGACAGCGGGGCCGCACGGGTGGTTGTGGCGACTGATCATGAAAAGATTGCCACGGCGGTGCGCTCGGCGGGTCTTGAAGTAGTGATGACCCGGACGGACCATGAGACTGGAACGGACCGTCTGGCCGAGGCGGCGGATTTGCTGGGGCTCTCCGCAGAGGAAATCGTCGTCAATGTGCAGGGCGACGAGCCGTTAATGGTTCCGGACGTCATCCGGCGCGTGGCAGAGCGTCTGGCTACCAGCACTGCCTGCGCCATGGCGACGGCCTGTTACCCGATTCACGACCGGGCGCACTTTGAAAGCACTTCGGCTGTCAAAGTGGTGCTCAATCGCGATGGGGAGGCACTTTATTTCAGTCGCGCCCCCATTCCCTGGCCACGCGATGCCTTTGCCGAAAAGGCGTCGTCATGGCCTGGCGCCTTGCCCGCCTGGCACCATGTCGGCCTGTATGCCTATCGGGTGGCCTTTCTCGAGGCTTTTACGGGCCTCTCCCGCTCCCCCCTGGAAACTTTCGAGGCCTTGGAGCAATTGCGAGCCCTCTGGCACGGCTATCGCATCGCTGTGGTCACCACCGACCGTGCGCCGGCGCCTGGCGTGGATACGCCAGAAGATTTGGAGCGCGTGCGCGCTTTATTTGACCATCGTCCGGTTTCCGGGTAGGTTCTCGGACTAACCATAACAAGTGTAGGGTCAGGGAGCAGTAGATATGCGGGTGATTTTGTTGGGGGCGCCGGGTGCCGGAAAGGGGACGCAGGCGAGTTACATCAAGGAGCATTACGGGATTCCCCAGATCTCGACAGGTGACATGTTGCGTGCTGCAGTCAAGGCGGGAACGCCACTCGGCCTTGCCGCCAAAAAAGTGATGGATAGCGGCAGGCTTGTTTCCGATGACATCATTATCGGCCTCGTCAAGGATCGTATCGCCCAGCCGGATTGTGCCCATGGGTTTCTTTTCGACGGGTTTCCAAGAACCATTCCCCAGGCTGAAGCCATGCGCAGTGCCGGCGTCAAGCTGGACTTCGTGGTGGAGATCGACGTGGCGGACGCCGAAATCATTTCGCGCATGTCAGGGCGCCGGGTTCATGTGGCTTCGGGGCGGATTTACCACACCCAATACAGCCCGCCCAAGGTTGCCGGAAGGGACGACGTGACCGGTGAGGCGCTGTTGCAACGTGAGGATGACCGCGAGGAAATCGTGCGCAAGCGCCTGGAGATTTACCACGCCCAGACGCGCCCCCTGGTGGACTATTACGCTCAATGGGCAGCCAAGGGCAACGGCGATGCCCCCCGTTACGTCAAAGTGGCGGGTACCGGTGCCGTTGAATCCATTCGCGACGCCATTTTTGAGGCTCTCAAACACTGATTGACGAGGACCGGAAATCTCCATGGCTAAACCCAATGCGTTTTACGCCCAATCGGGTGGTGTAACGGCGGTCATTAATGCCAGCGCTTGTGGAGTGATCGAAACGGCGCGCAAGCATCGCGACAAGATCGGCAAGCTGTATGCTGGCCGTCACGGCATTCTGGGTGCGCTCACCGAAGACCTCATCGATACCACCAAGGAATCTGAAGCGGCCATTCGCGCCCTGCGGCATACCCCAGCAGGAGCCTTCGGTTCGGCCCGCTACAAACTCAAGGGCCTTGAGCAGAATCGCGCCGAATATGAGCGGCTGATCGAGGTGTTTCGCGCCCACAACATCCGTTACTTTTTTTACAACGGTGGTGGGGATTCGCAGGATACAGCCTATAAGGTTTCGCAAATAGGACAGCAACTGGCCTATCCCATTCAATGTGTGGGCATTCCCAAAACGGTAGACAACGATCTGCCCCTGACGGATTGCTGCCCGGGGTTTGGCTCGGTGGCCAAATATGTGGCCACTTCCATACGCGAGGCAGGTTTTGACGTGGCTTCCATGGCCAAGACCTCCACCAAGGTGTTCGTGCTGGAAGTGATGGGGCGCCACGCAGGATGGATCACGGCAGCTTGCGGACTGGCTGCTGACAAACCTGGTGCGGTTCCGCATATCCTGTTGTTTCCCGAAATTCCCTTCGAGCCACAAAAATTCCTGGAGCGCGTAGATCAGACTGTCAAGGAAAAGGGGTACTGCGTTATTGGCGTATCCGAAGGTCTGCAGGATGCCGAAGGAAAGTTTCTTTCTGAAAGCGGGCTGCGCGATGCCTTTGGACACGCACAACTGGGCGGTGTGGCGCCGGTCATTGCCAATCTGGTACGTGAGCGTCTGGGTTATAAATATCACTGGGCGGTGGCGGATTACTTGCAGCGCGCAGCGCGCCACATTGCTTCCAGAACAGACGTGGCACAGGCCTATGCTATGGGCAAGGCAGCCGTGGAGTTTGCCCTCAAGGGGCATAACGCTGTCATGCCCATTGTCGTGCGCAAGTCCAGCAAACCCTATGTCTGGAAAGTCGGCATGGCGTCCCTGGCCGATGTTGCCAACCAGGAAAAAATGTTGCCTCGCGACTTCATCACGGCTGATGGTTTCGGCATCACCGCCAAATGCCGCCGGTATCTCGAGCCCCTCATCGCTGGTGAGGATTTTCCGCCGTTCAAAAACGGTTTACCCGACTACGTTACTTTAAGGAACATCGCCGTCCCGAAGAAGTTGAAGACCGCGTTCAAGGTGTAGTGTCTGCAGCATCACAATAGGGAGATAAAAATGTCACAAGGTGTCTTGTTTGCCCTGGTTTGCGCAGTTCTGGCTCTTGTCTATAGTCTCAGTTCATATCAGTGGGTTCTTGCAAAACCGAATGGTAATGCGCGCATGCAGGAAATTGCAGCCGCCATTCAGGAAGGGGCATCCGCCTATCTCAATCGTCAATACCGGACCATCGCATTGGTGGGCGCCATTCTTTTCGTAGTGATCCTCTTTGCCTTGGGAGCCAAGACAGCCATCGGTTTTGCCATCGGCGCCCTGGCTTCCGGCGCCACGGGCTTCATCGGGATGAACGTCTCGGTCAGGGCCAATGTGCGCACCGCGCAGGCCGCGCATGACGGATTGAATGCAGCGCTCGCCGTGGCTTTTCGCGGCGGGGCCGTAACAGGCATGCTGGTTGTCGGGTTGGGATTGTTGGGTGTGACTGGCTACTTTGCCATCCTGCAGTACATGACCCCTGCAGGAGCAGTAGTGGACGCCACGCCATTGGTGGGACTTGCTTTCGGCGGTTCGCTCATTTCCATTTTTGCACGCCTGGGGGGCGGAATATTCACCAAGGGTGCGGATGTCGGTGCCGACCTCGTAGGAAAGGTGGAGGCAGGCATTCCAGAGGATGACCCTCGCAATCCCGCCGTGATTGCCGACAACGTGGGCGACAACGTGGGTGACTGCGCAGGCATGGCAGCCGATTTATTTGAAACTTACGCTGTCACCATCATCGCCACCATGTTGCTAGGCGCCCTGGTGATGAATGGTTTTGAAAATGCGCTGATTTATCCGCTGGCGCTAGGCGGGGTTTCCATCATCTCTTCGATCATTGGCACCTATTTCGTCAAGGCACGCGTTGGCGGAAAGATCATGAATGCTCTCTACCGGGGATTGATTGTGGCAGGCGGGATTGCCGCGGTGGCGTTCTACCCCATCACGACCCTGCTGATGGGCAATAATCCGGCCGGCATCTCGTCGATGGATCTGTGGCTTGCTTCCCTCATTGGTCTCGCAGTCACCGCAGCGCTTGTGGTGATCACCGAGTACTACACTGCAACGGAATATTCGCCTGTGCAGACGGTGGCAGAAGCCTCCACAACCGGGCATGCCACCAACATCATTGCCGGTCTTGGCATTTCCATGAAGTCCACCGCCGCTCCCGTGCTGGTGATCTGCCTGGGTATTCTGGGCGCCCATGCCCTGGGTGGCCTCTATGCCATTGCCATTGCAGCCACTTCCATGCTATCCATGGCAGGTATCGTGGTAGCACTGGACGCCTATGGCCCGATTACCGATAACGCAGGCGGCATTGCAGAAATGTCTGGCTTGCCACCAGCCATCCGTAACATTACCGACCCGCTGGATGCTGTGGGTAATACCACCAAGGCTGTGACCAAAGGCTATGCCATCGGCTCCGCCGGGCTTGCCGCCCTGGTGTTGTTCGCCGACTATACCCACCAGCTTTCAGGGTCGTTGGGTCGAGAGACCATATTCGACCTTTCTGATCACATGGTCATCGTGGGGTTGTTTATTGGCGGCATGATCCCCTACCTGTTTGCGGCCATGGCCATGGAGGCGGTAGGGCGCTCGGCAGGTGCCGTGGTGCTCGAAGTGCGACGCCAGTTCCGTGAAATGACTGGAATCATGACCGGGGCACAACGACCGGATTACACCCGTGCCGTAGACTTGCTGACCAAGGCAGCCATCAAGGAAATGATCATTCCTTCGTTGCTGCCAGTGCTGGTTCCAGTCGTCGTGGGTTTGGTGCTGGGCGCCAAGGCCCTGGGTGGCGTATTGATGGGTACCATCATCACGGGGCTGTTCGTCGCCATCTCCATGACCACGGGGGGGGGAGCCTGGGACAATGCCAAAAAGTACATCGAGGATGATCACTTTGGTGGCAAGGGCTCTGACGCGCATAAAGCTGCAGTGACTGGTGACACGGTAGGCGACCCCTACAAGGACACCGCCGGCCCAGCGGTCAATCCCATGATCAAGATCATCAATATCGTGGCATTGATGATCGTTCCGCTGCTGCATTGAAGTGAACGCACAACCTGCCCTGATTGAACGGTTGGGTCAGGACTCAGTACGTCGGCATGATTTGAGGGAATGGCTGAAGGACCGCTTGCGTGATCCTGCCGACGTTCCGCACTTTGACGGGCGCATCATGATGACGCCTGAGGCTTGTGCCCTCGCTACGCCTGCGGCGGTGCTGGTTCCGCTGGTGGCGCGTCCGGAAGGCGTGCAGGTACTCCTGACGCGCCGCACTGATCACCTGAGCGATCATGCCGGCCAGATCAGTTTTCCCGGGGGGCGCGTGGAGCCCCACGATGCCTCGGAAGTGAATACCGCCCTGCGGGAAACTGAAGAAGAAATCGGTTTGCCCCGTCATCAGGTGCATCTTCTGGGCACGCTGCGCGAATACTTCATTCCAACCGGTTACAGGGTCGTGCCGGTCGTGGGCTGGATCGAACCTCCGTTTCAGTTGAGCATTGATTCCTTCGAAGTGGCCGAAGCTTTTGAAGTGCCTCTGGCTTATTTTTTCGACCCTGCCCGACACGTCCTGCAGCAGGACGTCAAAGACGGGCGTATGCGTCAGTATTACGCCATCCCCTGGCAGCAACATAACATATGGGGGGCCACGGCCGGCATTCTGGTGGATCTCTACCAGGTTCTTTCAGCAGGCTCGTCCTAAAGACGGCTCTTGAAGCGGTCCGTGGCCAGCACCAGCTGGCGCAGAATCCCGGGCTCGAAAGCCGAGTGTCCTGCATCTGGAACAACAGCATATTCAGCCTCAGGCCAGGCCTGGTGCAGATCATCAGCGGTTACGATGGGGCAGACGCCGTCGTACCTTCCCTGCACGATCACTCCCGGAAGATGGGCAATGCTACGGATGCGATCCATCAGGCTGTTTTCGGGCAAAAAGATGTGGTTTGTAAAATAATGGGCTTCAATCCTTGCCAGACCCAGGGCTACCGTATCGCTGGAAAAATGAGCCACAGTATCCGCACTGGGAAGGAGGGTGGAGCAGGCGCCTTCGTAAGAACTCCAATGCCGGGCTGCAGGCATGTGAATGGCTGGGTCTGGATTGCTGAGGCGCTGATGGTAGGCCTGCAGCAGGTCATTGCGTTCGGCTTCGGGAATGAAATGAGCAAAAGTGCGCCAGGCTTCAGGAAAAATGGCACGTAACCCGTATAGGAACCAGTGGATTTCGGAGGGGCGGCAGAGAAATATGCCGCGCAGGATGAGGCCGAGGCATCGCTCGGGGTGGGTCTCGGCATAGGCCAGTGCCAGCGTACTGCCCCATGAACCGCCAAATACAAGCCAGCGTTCAACCTGGAACATCTTACGCAGGCGCTCCATGTCCTCGATCAAGAGGAGCGTCGTGTTGTCGCTGATGCAGCCCAGGGGGCGTGAGCGGCCCGCGCCGCGTTGATCGAAAATGATGATGCGATAAAACGCCGGGTCAAAAAAACGACGATGCATCGGGCCAGCGCCGGCACCTGGCCCGCCGTGCAGAAACACTACGGGTATGCCATGCGGGTTACCCGATTGTTCCCAGTAAATCTGGTGCGGTGGGGTGACTGCCAGCCAGCCGCAGTCATGTGGATCGACGCGTGGGTAAAGTGGATCGGTGGGTTGCTTGGAATTCAAATTTTCCAGGGGATTTATCTCGGGTATCATGTTTCTTAAGAAATCGTTCCAGAGGAACTGAATGTTATACGAACTTCACGAGTTGCAGCATGCCTCATTCATGAGCTTGAGACTATGGGCCCAATCGACGGCCAGTTTGTATGGCAGCCCCTATAGTCCGCTCAGCTACACGCCAGTGGGGCGCATGGTGTCTGCAGGTTCCGAATTGTTGCTCAGAACCACACAGCGGTACGAGAAACCCGCTTTTGGAATCCAGGAAACGGTCATCGAAGGGGTCACGGTACCGATCGTCGAGCAAGTCACGCTGGAGAAGCCCTTTTGTCAATTGCGCCGCTTTGTGCGGGTGGGCAATTTTTCCGGGCAACCCCAAGTCTTGATCGTTGCACCGCTATCGGGGCATTTTGCAACACTGTTGCGCGATACCGTGCGTGCTTTCATCCATGACTTCGACGTCACCATCACCGACTGGCGTGATGCCAAAATGGTGCCCCTCTCGGAAGGGGCCTTCCATTTTGACGATTATGTGCGATATGTCCAGGAGTTCATTCGTTTTCTGGGCCCCAACGTCCACGTGGTGTCGGTGTGTCAACCCACCGTACCCACGCTGGCTGCGGTAGCCCTGATGGCGGCCCGGTCAGAGTCTGAGCAGCCACGCTCAATGGTCATGATGGGTGGCCCCATCGACACCCGAAAAAATCCGACGACCGTCAACAATTTTGCCAAGGAAAGGCCACTAGTGTGGTTTGAAAATCAGGTCATCTATCGTGTGCCGGTCAGATATCCAGGTTATCTTCGGCGTGTTTATCCCGGTTTTTTGCAACATGCCGGTTTTGTAGCCATGAATCCTGGTCGTCACATTGATTCCCATCGCGATTTCTACCGGCATCTGGTTCAGGGTGACGGCGACAGCGCAAATGCGCATCGCAAGTTCTACGATGAATACAATGCCGTGATGGATCTTCCGGCCGAATACTATCTGGAAACGCTCGACCGGGTTTTTCACCGACACGCACTGGCCATGGGCTCCCTCGTTTCCTGCAACGAGCCTGTGCGGCCAGAAGCCATCACCCAAACCGCTTTGCTGACAGTGGAAGGCGAGTTCGACGATATTTCCGGAAATGGCCAGACGGCCGCAGCGCACGACCTCTGCGTCAACATTCCTGCGGCACAGCGCCATCATCTTCTGGCCCGTGAAGTAGGACACTACGGCATCTTCAGTGGTCGCCGTTTTCGTGAAATTATCTACCCCGAAATCCGCAAGTTCATTGCGAGCGTATCCTGACCATGGCCGACGAAAAAAAGCCCGGTGAAATCTTCGAAATGTTCCAGAAGATGATCAACCCCATGGCGTTTCCAATGCAAAACCTCATGATGGCCGGGCTTGGTGTGGACGATCTCGACAAAAAAATCAGCGAGCTGACCACTGTCAAGCACTGGCTCAACAGCAATGTGGGCATGCTGGAATTGACCATCAAGACCCTGGAGTATCAGCGCGCCCTGCTGACGCCAACCCAGGGCAACGAGTCGGGCAAGCCTTCGGGCGCGCCGTCCCAGGACAATCCAATGCTCAACCCGGCACTATGGCCCTGGGCCTTCATGGGCGCGGACAAAGCCCCCCCTGACCCTGCTGCAAAACCGTCGGGGAACGGCAAAAAACCTTCTCCAAAAAGCTGAGTGGTTATTGCAAAGTCTGATCAGGACAGACAGCGATCCAGCGTCAAGAAAGTGAGGTCATAGGCATTCTGCGCGTCCCGCGGTCTTTCCACGCGTGACACTTCCTGCCATTGCGCCCGATCGATTTCCGGGAAGTAGGTATCACCCGCGATTTCCGCATGAATTTGCGTCAGGT